>JBCCLY010000453.1:0-4152 GCA_039026655.1 Cyanobacteria bacterium P01_C01_bin.38
AACCAAAGTAAAGCAGTTTCAAGGTAACGGTAAAGTTGAAGTTGCGATACTAGAAAACGGTGAATCTTTGAATGCAGATTTAGTAATAGTTGGTATTGGTGTTGAGCCTGTGACTGAGTTTTTGCAGGGAGTAGAGTTAAATGAAAAAGATAATAGCGTAAATGTAGATGAATATTTGCAGGCAGCAGATAATATATATGTAGCTGGAGATATTGCTCGTTTTCCATACGCTGCGACGGGAAAACCCACCCGCATCGAACATTGGCGGTTAGCGCAACAGCACGGAAGAATTGCTGCTCGTAATATGATAGGAGAAAGAATTAAATTTGCCAGCGTTCCCTTTTTCTGGTCTGGGCAATTCGATGTAAAATTGCGCTATGCCGGACACGCTGAAGATTGGAATGATATTATCATTCAAGGTAATTTAGACGAGCAAGAATTTCTCGCTTTTTACGTCAAGGATAATCAAATTTTAGCTGTAGCTGGCAGTCAGCATGATAAGGATATTGCTGCTATTACAGAATTAATGCGCTTAAAGCAAATGCCTCAAGCCTCGGAAGTACGTAAAAATAAAATTAATTGGATTGAGAAACTTGATTCTAGGCAATTGGTTGCTTAAGAATTGGGGATTGGGCATGGGGGATTGGGGATTGGGCATGGGAATAATTAGGAGTTAATTATAATTATTTTTCCCAATCCCCTACTCGTTGTTAATCCTTTTGTAGCTGCGCTTTTAATTCTATTACCCGCTCTACAGTTAGCTCAGTGATTTCGGCAACATCTTCTACACTCATCCCTTTTCGCAGCGAATTCATCGCGATTTTTTCAGCTTTTTCTATTGCCCAACTTGTTACAATTTCCATATATTTATTAATTCTCCTTCTGTAACTGTGCTTGTAATTCCCGTACTCGTTCAATAGATAACTCAGTTATTTCTGCAACGTCTTCTACACTCATCCCTTTCCGCAGAGAATTCATCGCAATTTTTTCAGCAGCTTTTCTTTCCCAACTTGTTACAATTTCCATATATTTATTAATTCTCCTTTTGTAACTGTGCTTGTAATTCACGTACTCGTTCAATAGGTAACTCAGTTGCTTCTGCAACGTCTTCTACTACCATCCCTTTTCGCAACAAATTCATCGCAATTTTTTCAGCACCTTTTTGAATACCTTTACGTTCCCAACTAGTTACAATTTCCATATATTCCTCTTGCTCATCATCAGTTAACCCCATTGTATCGATAGTGGTTTCAAACACTTTTTCCTCTTGGGCATTCAAATTCAAATAAGTATCTACAAACCCAGAAATTAATTGCATCCGCGCCGGATCTAGTTGTAAAGTAACTAATAACCTCAAACACTCAGCCTTTACTCGCGGACGTTCGGAAGGTGCAATATTCATTTTAGACATCAAAGCAGCTGCAACTGGATTTTGTTGAGTTAAATAATCTCTCCAACTCAATTGGTTTAGCTGAATTGCCGCAAAGTTAAATTGCAATACATTTAAAGTTGGAAAAGTAACGCTGTAATTGCTTGGCTCCAGGCGTTTTGGTTCATCAAAAGAAAATATCACTACTGGATAAACTGGTAAATCGTATATTTCATGAAGACGTGCAAAATACTGAAATATCCGCTTCGTTAATATAGACTGACTGTAAGATTGCGCTTCAACGTGAATTAAAAAGAAAGTGTCTTCTTGTCGATATTTTACCCGTGCGAGCAAATCAATCGTTTTCTTTTCCCCAGAAGTTACATCTGTTAAAACCTCTTGCGGTAAAAATTGAATCGTATCTCTATCAATATCTTTTAAAACATCTGGCAGAAATAATTCAAGAAATTCGACAAAAAATGTTGATATTAATTCTTTAAATAATCTATCGTGGTCAATCATCATACACCCCAATTTAAAGCAGCTTTTATATATTCACATAAGTAGGTTGGCGTTGAAAATTGTAATTAAGACAAGGCAACAGGGAGTAGGGAATGGGCAGTAGGGATAAGAGTTTGAATTTGATTTACATTTTGTTCTATGGTTCGTTTTACTTGTGCCGACTTACTTAAAACTAGTTTCCTAAGTTTTTAATAATTACCACTACAAAAAAATTAATATAATTTACTAAATATTAACCGTTAGTTTAATTTGAAAATTTATCTCGTGAGAACGTACAATTCTATATCGCCGGGTGGATAAATTGAATAATTCAAACAAACTAATATTTAGAATACGGTAATATTATTATTTGAGGATATTTTTAATGAATACCTTACGACACTTTCCGATTATAGGCACATCTATAATAGCAATCAGTTTAACAATAAGTGCTGCAATTCCATTAGTAACTAATGCTCAATCTTCTCCACAGTCAACATTTCCTGATGTAAAACCTGATTATTGGGCGCAACCGTTCATTAAAGGTTTAGCAGAAAGAAATGTGATAACCGGATATCCCGACGGTAGATATAGACCAAATCAAGCGTTAGATAGAGATGAATTTGCTGCTATAATTCGTAAAGCCTTTGACCAAAATAAAGAGAAACAAATCGAAAGCGGTTCCGTATATGAAGATGTTCCCCAAGATTATTGGGCAAGTCAAGCAATTGAAGAAGCGGTAGAAGAAGGCTTTTTATCGGGGAATGAAAATCAATTTCGTCCCCGTCAAGAAGTTAGCAAGTTAGAAGCAATTAATGCTTTAATGCGAGGTTTAGATTTAAGCTATCAAGCCAATCCTGTAAAAACTTCCACTATTACACCAAGTACTCCTACAATTATTCCGCCATATATTAGAAGAAGAGTAGCTAATAAAAGAAAAAGAAAACGCGTGATGCTACCAATCGGCATTACTTCTTTGATGCAGCCTTTACTCATTCAAAAAGCTAATGCTGCTAAAACGCCTCAAACGACAAATAATAATGTTGCAAACGGAAATAATACACCAGCTGCGACAGCAAATAATTCCCAAGACGCTAACAATAATACCACAGCAACAGCACCATTATCAGCAGCAGCTATCGTTCAACAAGCTTACAAAGATGCCGGTAAAATTCCTGAAAATGCTGTTCCTAGAATAGCAGCAGCAACTACAAAAAATATAGTTGTGAACTATCCTAATAGCGAAGTACTAAATCCCAATCGGGCAATAAGTAGAGGAGAAACAGCGGCTTTAGTTTATCAAACAATGGCTGCTCAAGGAAAAGTTCCTGAAATCGAAAATAATTCAGTAGCTAATAAATTTATTGTCAAAGTTGAGGAAAAGAAGTAACTGTAAATTAAGTTAGTTTGTAGTAAACTGTCGCGCATTTAATTTGTATTTTTCTAGCGGGCAAGATGCCCGCACTACCTTCATGTTCTCCTAATTGGATTATATCATTTAGCCGCACATTAGCTTAAGAACTTTAGTTCTCTAAAAAGAGTCAAAACTCTTACTACGAACAAAAACCCAGTTTTTCAAAAAAACCGGGTTTCTAACTTATGATTTTAAACTAATAATTCCTAACTCCTAACTCCTAACTCCTAACTATTTAATTAATAGCAAAAGGACCTTTTTTATTATTAATCATTGCTTGCCAGGTGGTGCTACCGACAATTCCATCTGCTCTTAATTTAGCTCGATTTTGTTGAAAAGATTTTACCGCAGAAGCAGTAGCACGTCCATAAATACCATCAACTTGCCCTACATAAAACCCTTGCTGCTTAAGGTATGTTTGTACGTCTCTTACTGCTTGCCCTCGACTACCAATCTTTAACATGGGTGCAGATGCAGGTGAATATTTGCCTAAATATGCAAAACGAGTGGGTAATGTACGTTTATCTAAATCTATTAACGCTTCCCAAGTTTTGGCGTTGATTACACCAGTTGCGGGTAAATTTCTCGATCTTTGAAAACTTACTACAGATGAATACATTCTAGGACCGTAGATACCATCCATTTTGCCGTAGTAGAATTTATTTTGATTCAGCAACATCTGTACGTCTCTAACAGCTTGCCCTCTACTGCCACGTCTTAAAGTTGGTGCAGAAGCTGGTTGATATTCGGTCATGTTACCATCAGCAACAGCAGTTATTCTTCGCTGTGCCGTTACTGATTCAGTAAAAGGTACAGCACTCAATGCTATAGCAGATAATATACCTAAAGGTAATAGAATGATTTTTGT
>JBCCLY010000454.1:0-4149 GCA_039026655.1 Cyanobacteria bacterium P01_C01_bin.38
AAAATCGCTCGTTTATTGTATAAGACAAATAGATAAAATATATAGAATAGAAAATCACATTGTTCTATTACTACTAGGATTTAGATAGTTGTCAGCATAAGAACGATACATTTTTGAAGACATTTAGAATTTTAGATAAAGAATTAATGAGTCGAGATGAGTAATTACCACATTCTTAACTCAGTGATTGTACGGTATGTAGGGAGTAGGGAGTAGGGAATAGGGAATAGGGAATGGGTAATAAAAAACCCCCATTATAAAAGGGGGAATTAGTTCAATATGAAAAAATAGCTGTTTTAAGTTGATAAATCCAGCTTTGATTTGTGTGTTATGTTGCTCGCCTTCCATAGCGGGAAGGGTAATAGTTATTTACGCTAAAGCTGCTACAGGAACTCCAATATGCTCATACAGAGGAAAACTCTTACATAAAGCAGCTACCCGCTTGCGGCAATCTTCAGCAATTTTTTCTGAATCGGGATTTAACAAACGGTCGGCAATTATGTTACCGATTTCAGTAAATTCTGCTACTCCCATGCCTCTGGTTGTCATGGCAGGAGAACCTAATCTTAAGCCACTGGTAACAAAGGGAGATTCTGGATCGAAAGGAACCGTATTTTTATTAGCAGTGATATTTACATCGCTAACTAACTGGTCTGCTTTCTTACCTGTCATGCCAATGCATCGTAAATCTACGAGCATCAAATGGTTTTCTGTGCCGTTTGAGACAATTTTTAAATCTCTACTTTGCAATTGACTGGCTAAAGCACGGGCATTTTCAATTACAGCAGCAGAATAAGTTTTAAATTCTGGCTTGAGAGCTTCCCCAAATGCTACTGCTTTACCAGCAATAACGTGTTCTAACGGGCCACCTTGAGTTCCAGGGAAAACTGATTTATCAAACTTTTTGCCCATGTCAGCATCGCGAGTCAAGATTAAACCACCCCTGGGACCGCGTAAAGTTTTATGGGTAGTTGTAGTAACTACATCGCAATAAGGAACGGGGTTTGGATGAAGTCCCGCTGCTACCAAACCGGCAATGTGAGCAATATCCGCTAACAAGTAAGCACCAACTTCGTCGGCAATACTGCGGAATTTTTCAAAATCAATTACGCGAGGATAAGCCGAATATCCACAAATCAAGAGCTTTGGACGCTCCCTTAGCGCCTGCTCGCGGATTTGTTCGTAGTCTAGCTGTTCTGTTTCTTGATTAACGCCGTAATGACAAACTTCAAACCACTTACCAGAAACGTTTACCGGCGAACCGTGGGTAAGGTGTCCCCCATGAGATAAATCCATTCCCATGATTTTGTCACCGGGTTCCAATAAAGTTAGGAATACCGCAAAATTGGCTTGCGCTCCAGAATGAGGCTGCACGTTAGCGTGAGCAGCGCCAAATAGCTGCTTAGCACGGTCGATAGCTATCTGCTCAACTTTGTCGATTATTCCACAACCGCCGTAGTAACGCTTGCCCGGTAATCCCTCAGCGTATTTATTCGTCAGTACCGAACCTTGAGCAGCTAATACGGCCGCAGAAGTAAAGTTTTCTGAAGCAATCAACTCTAAATGGTCTTGTTGACGCTTTAGTTCGTCATTAATTAACTCTGCCACTGTAGGGTCAGAAGTTGCAAGGAAATCTGAATTAGTTTTAGTCACTGTGAGTTATCTTGATGTCGTGAAAAGCGCGTTCAGCTCCCTCGAAAAACGAAGCCGATCGCACCGCAAGAAAATTCTATCTCTTTTCCCGTTAATAATTTAAGAGATAATAGACTGCTAACAAACCCGAGACTACAAATTATAAAATATCTGCCATCTACTGGTTAATAAATCTATATATTTTTGGATACAAGAAAATTTGTAGCGACATTTACAAACAAATTAGTGTATTACTTTTTACTATTGATATTTATCTTCTCCGAGCGCGAAATATAAAATATAACAATTATTTGTCAAAGAATTAAAATCAAATCTTTATTAATTTTTAACTAATCGGACAAATTATATTACTAATTAAGAAGCTAATACGCTTGAACTCGGATATAAAATTATCAGCTTTAATAACTAATACGATCTAAATGTAATGCTGTAATATTCCCCTATTCCCCGTTCCCCGTTCCCTTTTCCCTATTGCATTCCCCGCTCCAAAAAAACAATTGATGCTGCATAACAAGCATAAAAGAGCCATTATAATAAAAAATCAAAACTCATTTAAACGCGTATATTAATGTTAGTAATTTTAACAAAAGAGCAACTTATTGACCCTCAAGACGTTTGCAAATCTTGCGTGCTTGCCGATAAAAGCGGTAAACCACGCTGGTATGATGGTAAATTAGGCTGCGGACAAGCTACAAGCAAAATTACTGAACAACAACCTGATTGGCATGAATGTATAATGGGTTTCCGCATTGCCAATATAGAATAATATTACGAGACGAAAACCGAGTAACTGCGTTATTCTAAGTTCATGCGGTCAGTGTAATTGAAACATAGGAGAACGCAGAATGGCTTGGCGCGGTTCTACAACTGTTAAAGATAGAATTTTTGCTTGCTTACCTTACTTACTTCCTTTGATCGAAGGTTTAGGTTTCGGTATGAATTTATTTGAGCAATTTCCACCATTGAGGATAATTTTGATTCCGCTTTTGCCTGTCTTAGCAATTTATAGAAGCATACCTTTTGCTGGGTTAATCATTTTCTTCGCTTTATTCATGTTGGTAATACGGAACGAAAAAATCCCTCATTTTATTCGCTTCAATACGATGCAGGCTATCCTTATAAGTATTGTTTTGTCCCTATGCGGTCTTCTTCTAAGTGTTTTAGGCCCAGTACCGGGTGCTAATTTTGCGATAGAAACCTTATTTAATACTATTTTCATCGGTTTACTCGTAGCCGTTGTATATTCTGTAGCTCAAACTGTCATGGGTCGTTACGCAGAAATTCCGGCAATTTCTGATGCAGTTTATATGCAGGTGCGCTAATACAGTTTGTGTCAATATGCGCTTTGGTATGGCGTTCGATGTATATTTTTACTGCAATTTACTAGCTACAACAGTATTTTCTAAACGACCGATACCTTCTATCTCAACACGAACGCGATCGCCGCAATTTAATGGGCCGACTCCCAAAGGTGTACCCGTCAATATTATATCTCCCGGCAGTAGTGTCATTACTTGACTGATGTAAGACACTACAGTTTCGGGAGAAAACACCATTTGGTCGATACAGGCAGATTGAACGGGAGTTTCATCATCATTCAAAAAAGTTTGCAATCTAGCGCCGGGACTTACTTCTCTGACAATCCACGGTCCCAAAGGACAAAAAGTATCGAAACCTTTAGCACGAGTCCATTGCCCATCGCGTTTTTGTAAATCTCTTGCCGTTACATCATTAGCAATGGTATAACCCCAAATTTTACTTTCAGCAGATTTTGGAGTACATTTAGATGCTGATTCGCCAATAATCAGCGCTAATTCTCCTTCATAATCTACCCGTTGCGTAACTTGCGGATATTGAATTTCCGCTTCTGAAGGGATAACGCAGGTAGGTGGTTTGAGAAAAATCAGAGGCTCCTCTGGTACCTTTGTACCCATTTCGGCAGCATGCTCGGCATAATTTTTACCTACCGCAATAATTTTAGAAGGAAAGCAAGGAGCTAGAATTTGGTAGCTATCTGGCTGCAATATTAAATCCGTCGGTTGCCCTTGCAACCAAGGAGGAGCATCAAGAACTTGGACATTAAGATCCAGATGTAGCAAACCGTAGTAGATAATCCCTTCAGTATTTTGAACTCGCACATACCGCTGCGCCATAATAGTAGATTACTTCCTTTTAGATATCTTTTACGCTTGTTGATTGTTTACACAAAAGCCCTGCCGGAAAAATACCGCGAGTAAGGCTTAGATAGTTTAACCAATCTCCCGCCCATTTATACAAAATTTGATTCCTACATCGATAGCATCAGTTAATTATTCATGACAGATTTTGAGATAAATAATTTACATTACCAGACCAAGGGTACAAACTTCTCTTGTACAGATCGGGCACGGATTAAGTATTCCTCTTTACCATGCCCGGTACTAAGTTTGGATAAATAGGGCTTCTGTGAGAAGAAACTACCATCGCAAAGCAGATTTTTAAAGTTTCGTCAATAAA
>JBCCLY010000455.1:0-4148 GCA_039026655.1 Cyanobacteria bacterium P01_C01_bin.38
CGTCGTAGAATTGGGATGGTATTCCAAAAACCAAATCCATTTCCTAAGTCAATTTATGAAAATATTGCTTTTGGAGCCAGAATTAATGGTTTTAAAGGCAACATGGATGAATTGGTAGAGCGCTCTCTCAGAGGTGCTGCTTTGTGGGAAGAAGTTAAAGACAAACTTAAGCAAAGCGGCTTATCTATATCTGGGGGACAACAACAGCGTTTGTGTATTGCTAGGGCGATCGCCGTTCAGCCAGATGTAATTTTAATGGATGAACCTTGTTCTGCTCTCGATCCTATTTCTACTTTACAGGTAGAAGATTTGATTAAAGAACTTAAAGAGCAATTCACCGTTGTGATTGTAACTCACAATATGCAGCAAGCATCGCGAGTTTCTGACATGACAGCCTTCTTTAACGTTCAAACTGGGCAAGGAGGTCGTACCGGCTATTTAGTAGAATACGATCAAACAGAAAGAATTTTCCAAAATCCACAGCAACAAGATACCAAAGAATATATCAGCGGTAAATTTGGTTAAATCTTAGATTATTCTGCGATAGGTTGCCATTAATTATGCCGAATATAAAAGCACAGCTCCTGAGTTTCAACTTGGGAGTTGTTTTTACTTTTTACTCTGAAACAATTTAACAAGCGGGCGGCGGGAATCGAACCCGCATCATTAGCTTGGAAGGCTAAGGTTTTACCACTAAACTACGCCCGCATTTTTTCAACTTTATTATTATATTACAGTTGTAGAGAAAAATCAAGAGCCTTGCTGAATTTTTATTATTATTAATGATTCGGTTGCAGTCGGTATTAGTTCACCTGTTATTTTATCTTTATCTGTTGCTGGATAAAACAATTTTTTATTCTTGAAATTTTCATCTACATATGTTTGATATTGCTGCGATAGTTCTCCCAGTTTGTTTCTATCAACGAATAGCTCTTTTATCGTACCTTGCTCATCAATTACCAAAAAGACTTGAAACTCTACAGGTTGAAAATTGCTGTTTGATGAAGGTGGAATTTTAAAGATTTTATCACTTTCATCAATATCTTCTCTCAGTTGAGGTGGGTTATCTGGTATATCTCCTTTCGGCTCAAAAGACTTATCTACCTCCCAACTGGCTGTAAATACTCCTTTCCCTGGTGATGGATTTTTTTTATTTGGTAATGTTTCTTCATCGGTTACTGTAACAGAATTGCCAGTTTTAAGGGATGGAATGGATGGGAGCGATGGTAGTGAGGTTGGTGTTGGTGTTGGTGTCGGTGTCGGTGTTGGTGTCGGTGTTGGTGTCGGTGTTGGTGTCGGTGTTGGTGTCGGTGTCGGTGTCGGTGTCGGTGTTGGTGTTGGTGTCGGCGTTGGCGTTGGTGTCGGCGTTGGCGTTGGTGTCGGTGTCGGTGTCGGTGTCGGTGTTGGTGTTGGTGTCGGTGTCGGTGTCGGTGTTGGTGAAGGTATAGGATTTAAACTTGTGTTAAATTCCGAGTTAAAGTTTTCCTGGTTATTATCAAAAGCAATAGCATCCCTGTCATTTGTAGCAACGGGAGGTTCAACCGCACTTGGAACAGGTTGTGAGTTTTGAGGAAAAATAGGTTTTACTTCTTGTTTAGGGGTAGTATTTGCTGGCTTTGGTAAAACTGGTTTGGGTTTAGGCTTTGGTTGCGGTTTAACTGGCGATGATTCTTGTGGAGAAATTTCGATAAATTCAATCGGAACAACTGAAGCGAAGCCGGATTGAGATGGAGAAAGTTTATATAAGCTAATAAGCCAGAACGCCAGCAGATGCAAGATAACTGAACCACACGAAAAAGCAATCCACCATGCTGGTGAATCGGTTTGTCGTCTCTGGGTTTTTTCTGGAATTGAAGTTTTTTCTAAAACCGATTGTGTCATATATCTATATAGTATCTATACTAAAAATCGGTATACGAGCGGGCGTTCTTATAAATCTTACCGCGATCTAACAGTGGCAAATCGTTTTTGAATTCCCACTTACCCGAACAATAAATCGTCTTTTATTCTAGCGAACGAACTACTATTTCTGGAGTCACGGCAAAAGTTAACACTGTTTCATCTATTCCCTTCAACTCTAAAGGTTTACCTTTGATAATTTCTTCTTCCTCCAAATAATCAGCAACAGCAGCAGAAACAAGAATACTACCAGGCTCGGCAGCACCTTGCAATCGAGAAGCAATATTTACAGAAGGCCCAATAGCAGTGTAATCGGCACGTTCGGAACTACCAAACATTCCTACAACCGCCGTACCTTGATGAATACCGCAACGAAACTGAAGTCCGCTACGTCCATCGCTATCAAAAATACCTTGCGATCGCCAACGTTCGTTTAATTGAGAAAGAGCGCGTAACATTGCTCTAGAAGTATTTACAGCTCGGCGTACCTGTTCGTTGGGCGTAAGTTCTTCTGGCGCTCCATATAAAGCCAAAATAGCATCTCCCATAAATTTATCTACGGTGCCGCCGTTATCAAATACAGCCTTTGTCATAGCTTCTAGGTATTCGTTGAGCAATTCTGCAACTTTCCGCGACCTTAAAGTATTGGATAATTGAGTAAAACCAACGATATCGCTAAATAAAACTGTAATTAAACGGGGTTCCGGCCGCAAATCTAAAACCAGTTCGCCTTGCTGTGCTTTTTGGACTAAAACAGGAGGTAAAAATCGCTGAAGTACTGATTCTGTTAAATAAGTATTTAATTCCAGAACTTTGCGTTCGTTTTCTTTTAAAGCTAAAAGATTTCGTGCTTCTGCCAAAAGTTCTCTATCGTTAAATGGTTTAGCTAAATAAGCATCTGCACCCCTTTCTGTTCCTTCAATACGAGTATCTTCATCAACTTTTGCCGTAAGCAAAATGATTGGAATTCCTTTAAGCGTCTCCTCAGAGCGTATCATCCGAATCATTTCTAATCCGGTGACTACAGGCATCATTAAATCGGTGACAATCAAATTAGGCGACAATTGTTTAGCTATATTAAAACCTTCAGCACCGTTTCGGGCTGTTTGTACTTGATAACCATTTGCGCGAAGAATACTAGAAACATAAGCTCGCATATCGGGATTATCATCTACGATTAAGACTAATTGTCCTTTTCCGGTTTTAGAATTTACAACTTTTTCTACAGGAGAATTAAGACTTGCCGATAATAATTCCTGGGGAATTTTTTCAAAATTATCGATATGACTATCGGTTGATTCTATTAATTCTAAATCGGCTAACTCTACAGCAGCACGACTCAAATTAACTTCACTAGCCGTTTCAATAACTTGGGAAGCATTTAAATGAGCGTTTCCTGGTTGGAGATATATAGTAAAAGTAGTACCATTTTTATACTGAGAATCCACAGAAACGCTGCCTCCGTGGGCTTCCACCAATTCTTTAACTAAAGCCAAACCTAAACCCGTTCCTTCATAAGAACGATTTTCTGAACCTTCAGCTTGACGAAAACGTTCAAATAAGTGAGGAATTTGTTCTTTGGCAATACCGATTCCAGTATCTTCTACTTGTAATACGCAGTTTTGACCATCGTATTGCAACCTAACAGTAATACTACCGTTTTGAGGAGTAAACTTCATGGCATTCGATAACAGGTTGTAAACCACCTTATCGAATTTTTCCATATCTAAATAAACATAGGGACATTCATCTAATTCTGCGAGCAGATTTAATTCTTTTTTCTCGCAGTATGGACGGAAAGACTCAACAATTTGAGTGACAAATTCAGCTAAATCGCACTTGCGGAAACTGGGCTGCATTCTGCCAGCATCCAAACGTTGCAAATCCAGTAATTGATTTACCAGTCGCAACAAACGCCTCGAATTACGTAAAGCAATATTACTTTGTTCGTGAGATAATCCTTCACCCGTGCTGACAGCAGACTCCAAAGGACCTTGAATTAAAGTTATTGGGGTGCGGAATTCGTGGGAAATATTCTGGAAAAATTCAGTTTTTTGTTTATCTAATTCCAGCAAACGTTCGGCTTGTTGACGAGTTTTTTGATAAAGTCGGGATTGTTGAACGGCAAGGGCTGCTTGAACTGCTACAGATGCAGCTAACTCTAGTTCTGGCTTCAGCCAATAGCGCTGTTTTCTACTTTGTCTTAGGGTAATACTACCGATTATTTTGCCGTCGGCAAGTAATGGAAC
>JBCCLY010000456.1:0-4148 GCA_039026655.1 Cyanobacteria bacterium P01_C01_bin.38
AGGTACCCGGCTATTTGTTGATAAACAGCAGGCATCGGAAAACTCAGAAGGAGTTGCTCGCGTAGCATTAATTTGGGCTGCTGTAGGATTATTATTAACCTTACAAACCGATTACTTAACGGGTAAAATCTTAACTTCCCTCGCACCTGCAACCCCACTCGCTCAATCTCCCACAGCACCCGACAAAACACCAACAGCATTTCTTGCCAACAGTACCGAAGCACAATCCAAACCAAACTCAACCTTTAACAACTCCGGTTTTACCAGCCAAAATAACGATAAGAGAGGTAGAGCAACAGCAACAGCCATTTTATTAGCAGCGCGAGATCAACTTCCTAGCTTTAATGCTCGCCAGTTAGACGAACAGTTAGCGCTATACAAACAGCGTCTGGCAAAAAACGGTATGCCACCAGATGTGTTAATTATCGGTTCTTCCCGTGCTTTACGAGGTGTAGATCCAGATGCACTTTCTAAAGGTTTAGCAACCCAAGGTTATCCGGATATTGACGTATTTAACTTCGGTATAAACGGAGCAACAGCCCAGGTTGTAGACTTTATTATTCGTCGCGTACTTCAGCCAGCAGAATTACCAAAAACAATTATTTGGGCAGATGGTTCCCGTGCCTTTAATAGCGGTAGAACAGATAATACTTTTGATGCTATTTCAGAATCCCCCGGTTATCAATATGCTTTGAAAGCTTCCTTAGCAAGAGAAGATTCTACAGATGAACAAATAACCGCCAAAGAAGCAGAAATTGCCCAACAACAAACCGACGGCAATCAAATTATCAACGAAAAACTAAACGAAGGATTTTCTATAGTTTCAAGTTCCTACAAAAAGCGCGACAAACTAAAAGGGCAACTCGTCAAAATATATAAATCATTACCCATAATCAGCGCTTTGAAAGTAGATTCTTCAGACGAATTAACACCCTTAGAAGACGCTGCCAATTACGCAGTAGATTTTGATGGTTTTCTACCCTTATCGATTCGCTTTAACCCCAATACTTATTACAAAAAACACGCCAAAGTTGCCGGAAATTACGACCAAGACTACCAAAACTTTGAATTATTAGGCGAACAAAACGAAGCCTTGCAAGCAGTACTTAACTACACCGAAAAACGAAATATAAACTTAGTATTCGTAAATATGCCTTTAACAGCAGAATATTTAGATCCAGCACGGACAAAATACGAACAAGAATTTGAAAAATATATGTTGGATTTAGCCACTCGTCCCAATTTCGTTTACCGAGACTTGAGTCAAGCATTTCCAAAAGCCAACGACTACTTTTCCGATCCCAGCCACCTCAACCGTTACGGCGCATACGAGGTATCCAAGAAACTCGCCAAAGATCCGATGATTCCTTGGAAGTAGAAAATGGGGATTGGGGATTGGGAATTGGGGATGGGGCATTGGGAATAAAAAAGTTAGGAGTTAGGAGTTAGGAGTTAGGAGTTATGAATAAATAATAATTAATCCAAACTCTTTTATTTAAGAATTGTTCAATCTAAAGTTAAAAAATTTTATTTTATCTTGTTTTCCAATTCCCTATGCCCCATGCCCATTGATAATTGATAATTGATAATTGATAATTGATAATTTACCAATGAATTTTATTTCGTTCGGATACGGGCTATTTTTAATCGCGGTGTTGGGAATATATTGGTCTGTGGAACAACAAAGGTTGCGTCTGTGGACTTTATTTATTGCTAGCTTAATTTTTTATGCGTCTAATCAGCTTTATTATTTACCGTTGTTGTTTGCGCTGACTTTTATAAATTTTCGTTTCGGTTTGGCTTTAGGACAAAATACTTCCCCTGGAAAACATACTCTTGATTGGCACCTTACGAATGAAGAATGGCAGTTTGCTCAAGCTGATTGGAATCGTCACCGTTTGAAGATTTTGTGGTTGGGGATTGGTTTAAATGTTTTGCTGCTATTTGGATTTAAATATTTAGCACCTTCCTACAGCTTTTTCAATTCGAGCAGTATTAATGGTGCAAACGAGTTAAATGCTTTTAAAATAATTGCACCTTTAGGAATTTCCTATTTTACTTTTGAGTGCATTGCTTATTTAGTTGATATTTATCGCGGTGCCCCTGCTTCTAGTCAATTTATAGAATTTGCTAGTTACAAATCTTTTTTTGCTAAATTAATTTCTGGCCCAATTACTCGCTACCACAATCTGACAACTCAATTTAATAATCTCAAGTTTCCTAATGCCGATACGATAACTGAAGGATTATGGTTAATTGCTAGAGGTGCGGCGAAAAAAGCTCTTTTAGCAGATCATTTAGGGATTTATGTCGATCTAGCTTTTGGTAGTTTGCAAAGAGCCGGTAGCGTTGACTTGTGGTTAGCAACTTTTGCTTATGGCTTACAACTGTATTTAGATTTTAGCGGTTACGTTGATATTGCTCGCGGTAGTGCTTTACTCTTCGGCTTAGTATTACCAGAAAACTTTAATCATCCTTATTTCAGCACTAGTATCGCTGACTTTTGGCGACGCTGGCACATGACTTTAGGAGACTGGCTACGTAACTACCTTTACTTTCCCCTCGGTGGTTCCCGTAAAGGTTTAGCTCGCACTTGCTTAAACTTATTGATTGTCATGGTTGTCGCCGGGATTTGGCATGATGCAGCACTAGGATGGGTTATTTGGGGTGCTTATCATGGTTTGGCGTTAGTAGTGCATCGTTTAACTGATGTTGTCAGCGATAAATATGAACCTTTAGAAAACTTCTGGCAAAATCCTGCGGGAATATTTTTAGCTTGGGTGCTGACTCAATTAATGGTTTTTACTTCCTGGATATGGTTCCGCTTACCTAACGTAAAAGACTCGTGGTTAGTAATTACGCGCTTATTTGGGCGTACTGCCGACGCGCAATTTGCCCAAAAAGTCTATGTAGAAGCTTTGAGCATCAGTCAGTATCAATTAGCCGCTTTACTAATCGCGATCGCCTCCATCATGGCAATTTCCTACGCCCTCAACAATCGCCTCAAATTAAAGCTCAATTGGCATTTGAAACTTTTATTCATACCCTTATGTCTTTGGGCAGTCTGGGTTTTAGCCCCCGAAGGAAGATTGCCGTATATTTATTTTGATTTTTAAGTTAGGGGATTGGCAACGGATGGTGTTTGGCAACGGATGGTGTTTGGTAACGGATGAAGTTTGGTAACGGATGGTGTGGCGGCTACGGATGGAGTTGGGCAACGGATGGTGTGGCGGCTACGGATGGAGTTGGGCAACGGATGGTGTGGCGGCTACGGATGGAGTTTGGTAACGGATAGTGTTTGGTAACGGATGAAGTTTGGCTACGGATGGTGTTTGGCTACGGATGGTGTTTGGCTACGGATGGTGTTTGGCTACGGATGGTGTTAGGAGTTAATGATTATTCCAATTTCCCATGCCCTATGCCCAACTACCAACTACCAACTACCAACTACCACATAAGTTTGAATTATATTTATAATAAGTAATAATAATCTGAGTAAATGCTCCTAAGTGAATAAACTAATGTAAAGTAGTTAATAACGGGGGAAGAAAAATCGAACCCGATTATAAGACGAATAAAAAGCACTTATCTGAACCATGACAACCACATTACAAAGACGCGAGAGCGCCTCTGCGTGGGAACAGTTCTGCGGATGGATCACCAGCACCAACAACCGTTTATACATCGGTTGGTTCGGTGTATTGATGATTCCTACTTTATTATCTGCAATCACCTGTTTCATCATCGCATTCGTAGCAGCACCTCCAGTAGATATCGACGGTATCCGCGAGCCTGTTGCAGGATCTTTGATCTATGGAAACAACATCATCTCTGGTGCAGTTGTTCCTTCTTCTAACGCTATCGGTTTACACTTCTACCCCATCTGGGAAGCAGCTTCTCTAGATGAGTGGTTGTACAACGGTGGTCCTTACCAGTTGGTATGTTTCCACTTCCTAATTGGCGTATTCTGCTACTTAGGTCGTGAGTGGGAATTATCCTACCGCTTAGGTATGCGCCCTTGGATCTGTGTTGCTTTCTCCGCTCCTGTAGCAGCAGCAACCGCAGTATTCTTGATCTACCCCATTGGTCAAGGTTCTTTCTCCGATGGTATGCCTTTAGGTATTTCTGGTACCTTCAACTTCATGTTC
>JBCCLY010000457.1:0-4147 GCA_039026655.1 Cyanobacteria bacterium P01_C01_bin.38
ATCATCGAAGAGTTTCGTGCTGACTACAACCGCCATCATTTTGTTCGGGATGAGGAGTTTGAGCAATCTTGGGAACATATTGATGGGGAAACTCGCCAGTTATTTATTGAGTTTTTAGAACGATCTTGTACGGCTGAATTTTCTGGCTTTCTGCTATATAAAGAATTGAGTCGCCGTCTCAAAGGAAAAAATCCAGTTTTAGCTGAGGGCTTTCAGTTGATGTCGCGAGATGAAGCGCGTCATGCTGGTTTTCTAAATAAAGCAATGTCAGATTTTAATCTGTCGCTGGATTTAGGATTTTTAACCAAGAATCGTAGTTACACTTTCTTTAAACCCAAATTTATCTTTTACGCTACATACCTTTCCGAAAAGATTGGTTATTGGCGCTATATCACTATTTACCGTCATTTAGAAAAGCATCCAGAAGATAGAGTTTATCCAATTTTCCGATTCTTTGAAAACTGGTGTCAGGATGAAAACCGTCACGGTGACTTCTTTGATGCGGTAATGAGAGCGCAACCTCATACTTTAAATGATTGGAAAGCGCGTTTATGGTGTCGCTTCTTTTTATTGTCGGTATTTGCCACAATGTACTTAAACGATATTCAGCGTAGTGGTTTTTATGCTGCAATCGGTTTAAATGCTCGTGAATACGACAAAGAAGTGATTGAAAAAACCAACGATACTGCTGGAAGAGTATTCCCGGTTATGTTGGATGTTAAGAAACCAGAATTTTACGAGCGTTTAGAAGTTTGCGTCAAAAATAACGAAAAACTCAGAGAAATCGTAAATTCTAGCACTCCAAAATTCTTACAAATCTTCCAAAAGCTGCCTTACTATCTTTCCAATGGTTGGCAAGCTGTGAAATTGTACTTTATTAAACCAATTGATGCTGCTGCAATGGAAGGTAGCGTTAAGTAAGTCTTAGCTTAGATTTGTTTTAGTTAAGATTTCTAAATTTAAATTGATAAGATGAGCAACTAATGCTCATCTTATTTTTTTGTTCGTAGTAAGCGATTTATCGCTTTCTTTGAAGGGTTCGTTTTACCCGCAACCGTCGAGAGACGTAAAATTTTACGTCTCTACATTCCTATTTGTTGGGTTAGACACTGTGCTGATAAGCTAGAGTTTTCTATGATTGAATTTTTTTACGGTGTATAGTATGCTTTTACGTTCGCTGACGACTATCTTTATTTCTGGCGTTATCGGAATATTTTCCTGGATTTATTCCCCTGCTGCTTTGGCACTAACGCAGATTCCTTTATCAAATATTTCTTACCAAGAATGTCCGCCGGAACTCGCTGATGGAAATGTTACTAGTGGTGGTGCTAGCAGGGCTGCAAATTGCTTTATAGTCACTGGTACTGCGAAAAATATGACTAGTAAAACTGTATATGATGCTGATATTTTTGGGCGGATTTACGATGCTAATAATAATACGGTAATGCAAAACCGGACTCGCGTTGGTTCTATAAGTGAAGTGCCACCCGGAGAAAGTAAGTTTGAAATGAGAATTACCGTTCCAGCAAATCAACCTACGCCTTTAAAGTTGAAGCAGTTTAAAGCGTCGGGATTTACTTCTAAAGTTCGTTATTAAAGTTAGTTACTCAATAGTTAAGTAGGTTGGCGTTGAAAATTGTAATTAGGAATAGGGAGTAGGGAGTAGGGAGTAGGGAGTAGGAAGTAGGAATAAGGCTTTGATGCCAAAAAACATTCTGTAACATAGTGCTGTTTATTTCTGCCTACCTACTTACAAAGTATGAAGGATGAAAAATAAAAATATGAATTATGAATCACAATCGCATCCAACAAAAAAACAAAAATTTATGTAGGCGATAGCGCTTCAATCAAAAGCAGTTCATATTTCCAAGTTCATACTTCATACTTTATGTTAGGTGATAGTGCTAGGTTTAAAAGCCAAGAGCGTATGCACTAGTAGCTCTTGCTAAACCTCCGAAAAGTCCGCTGACTAAACTTAGCGCAAGAATAGCCAGAATTGGAGATAAGTCAATTCCTCCTAGAGGGGGAATTATATTACGGAACAAATTAAGATAAGGATCGGTTATCTGGCTGAGTGCTTGAAATGGTTGTTTGAACCAGTCAATTTGTGGGAACCAAGTTAACAGAATCCGAATAAACAGTAAAATCCTGTAAATCTCAATGAATTGAGTCAGTGTCCTAATCAATAAAGCAAAAGGCGAATCCATAGATATTTGGTGTTTTGAGTTTGGGTAAAAAGCCGTCTTATTTTTAATTTTAATTTAGCTGGCATCAAGATGCCGAGACAACTGTTTCGGTTTTCATCTTTTTTTATTTTGTACCGAAAAGCATTTTGAGCAGCTATAGAACAATTTAACGCTTTATCACCGCTCAAATTCCTTTGGATTTCGTTAAGATTGCAATTCTTCACTACGAGAGGATAATTCGTTTGCTCCCGAAGTGTTGTTAACACTACCTAGCTGATCGCGTACTTCATCGATTGTGGCGTTTAACTGAGCAATTTTGTCTTCTAGGGAACGTCGCGCTATTTCCATTTCTACACCATTCGTACCCGCACCTCGCATCTGCCGTCTTTTGCCAGATTTATCCGAGTTTGAACTGCCCTTACCCGATATTTGCTGTTCTTTTTCATCTTCAGCAAATTCAGCTTCATTGCGTCTTTGGGCTGCCAGTGCCCCGACAACGCCACCAACTACGCTACCCAAAATCGCTCCGGCAAAAAATCCGCTCGCAAAACCATCGCGTTGACTCATATGTTTACCACCAATAATTCGCTACTTCCTACTTTAATCATCACAAGCAAACTCGCCGTTCAAACTGTATATTTTTTTTAAGTTCGTTGTTTAAGTTCCGAAAGTGCGATCGCCTGCATCTCCTAAACCAGGAACTATAAATCCTTGTTCGTTAAGTTTTTCATCAATTGTGGCAGTATAAACATTTAAGCCGGGATAAGCTGAACTTAATTTTTGTAAAGCTGGAGGGCAGGCAACTACGCAGACAATTCGCGTCAAAGCCGGATCGGCACCTCGCGCAACTAACTCCGACATGGCAGCCATTATAGAGCCTCCAGTAGCCAACATAGGGTCGGTAATTAACACTCTTGTTTGAGGGTCAAGTTTTTCTGGTAGCTTATTCAGATAGCATTCCGGCTGTAATGTTTCTTCATTGCGAACTAAACCCAAATGATAAATAGATGCCAAAGGAAGTAAAGTTTGTGCCCCTTCTAGCAATCCTAAACCCGCTCGCAAAATCGGCACTACTGCCACGGGGATTGCAGGATCGACAAAGGTTGCAGGGCATTCCTCTAATGGAGTTTGCACCGTTGAATCTTGAGTAGGCAACCATTCCCTAGCAGCTTCGTAAGTTAACCAGCGCCCCAATTCAGTCATGGCCGAACGAAACAACACTGAAGGCGTACCAGCATCGCGAGCAACTGCCAGCCAATGCTTGATTAAGGGGTGGGGTGGAACATAAACGCGCAATTGTAGCGTCATAGTAGATATAAGAGCTTCAATATATAGTATCGCAACTGGAACATCATAATACTATGGACAACCTTGTGACCAATTTCTCCGATCGCTAGTATCAAAAATTATTGAGAATTACTTTTATTACTAGTTGACATTTATTCTCAATCAGCGGTATATTAATTCCCAGTGTTCTCCTCTCTTTAAGGAACGGCAGACGGGATTGGTCGGCAGTAGCGGGCTTGTCCCTCTTTTTTTATTTTGGATTTTAGATTTTAGATTTTGGATTAATAGAGTTAGGAGTTAAGAGTTAGGAGTTAAGAATTATAGTTATTTAAGCTTTGACCTTTAACATTTTGCATTAAAATAATTTCGAGTTACGATTTACGAGTTATGCATGACGAGCTTAAAGAAACCGGGTTTCTTATGGTGAAAGCATGATTTTCTGGTTGCGAAATAACAAAGAAACCCGGTTTCTGAAAATGCTGCAATAGTTATTAACTCCGAACTCATAACTCCTAACTCCTAACTCTTTTAATCCAAAATCTTTTATAGAGTTATGTATGACGCGATTGTAATTGGGTCTGGTATTGGTGGTTTGGTAACTGCGACTCAATTGGTTGCTAAGGGTGCGAAAGTGCTGGTTTTGGAGGGATATACTATTCCTGGTGGTAGCTCTG
>JBCCLY010000458.1:0-4135 GCA_039026655.1 Cyanobacteria bacterium P01_C01_bin.38
CAAACAAGAAAATCTATCAAATTCAATAAATTCTGATATCACTGCATACAGCTTTGATAGACTAGTTGTTTGTCAAAGTGCGGAAATTGCTAATCTACTCATCGCTAACAACTTTCACTTTGAAAATAATTCCGCTGTCTTGAGTATTGATGGTTATCCCGAAAATATTTTTGATACGGTAATGCAAATGCTTCGTCGCAATGAGGATTTAAAAGTTTACGTTTTACACGATGCATCTCCGAGTGGCGTTAGCGTTGTAAATACTCTTTCTACAAATCCCAATTGGTTTTCTGATAATTCTAATTCCAAAGTCACTATTTACGATTTGGGATTGCTACCACGTCAGGTATTTAAGAATCGCAATTTTTTCACCCAAATTTCAGAAGATTATGCAAGGGAAGCACAACAATTATCATCTGAAGTAAAGCAAGACTTGACAGAGAAAGAAATTAAATGGCTTGAAGCTGGTAAATTTGTTGAATTAGAATCTTTCACGCCGCAAAGACTTTTGAGAGTTATTACTCAAGGTATTTCAAATAGCCGTCAATCTGGTAGTGATAATATTTCTGGTTTTGTTGATTATAGTGGTGGTGCAGATTTTTCAGGAGGTGATGATGCTTGCGATACAATATTTGCTGACGAGTGCTTTGGGTGAATCAGTTATCAATTATCAGTTATCAATTCATTTTTTAATCTCAATATAAACCTGATATTAAATATAATGAACCCGTGAAGGCGGGTTTTGCCTGTGTAGCCGTGTTAGCGGAGCGTGCCCGGAGGGCATATTTAATCGCCAGGTATTTACCATGCCCAATTATCAATTATCAGTTATCAGTTATCAGTTATCAGTTATCAATTACTAGTTATTAGTCTAGATTTTTGGCGCTGAAGCGCAACTACGAACAAATTACCGATTCTTCTGCACTTGCAACCAAGTTTCTAAACTTGTCAACAACCACAATTTTATTCCATAGCGTCGCCATGCATCGCCGCGATAATTCAACCATTGTTTAATTAATTCTTGATTTAAATATGGTGCAATCTCGGCGTTTTTATTCAACAGCAAACTTTTTGCTCTACGCTGGAATATATTTTTAAACCAATATTGTACTGGTACCATCATCCCACTTTTAGGACGCTCTATTATTTCTCTTGGTAATACGTCTAATACTGCTTGTTTTAATACCGCTTTTTCTTGCGCCCCTGCTAGTTTATACTGCGGCGGTATCTGCATTGCCATCTCTACTACTCTTCTATCAAATAATGGCGATCGCCCTTGCAAGTCATTAGCAACTGTCATGTTATTAACTTTTGTCAATATATGATCTGCTCCTTTAAATTTAATATTAATTGTCATTAACCGATTTAAATAGCTTTCGTTGCGATACAAATAATCGGCGAAGACAAAATCTTTTTCTTGTACCTTTGTCAAAATTTCTGGTTTAAGAAGTTGAGGCAAATATGAGGAACATTTTTTAAAGGAGTTAATGTAATTTGTTACTAAGTTTTTTTCAGTATTGTTAACTCCACCATAAAGCTGATTTAACAGCATTGGCTGATTTTTAGGGCCGCCGAAACATGGATCTCCTCCTTCTCCATTCAAGATTATACCGGTGTTTTCGCGAGCTATCTTTCCTAATAAATAGTTTGGTACCGTCAACGGATCGCCGATGGGGTCGTCTAAATAAGACATTGTAAGCGGTAGCTTTTCCCACATATCATCGGGGGTAATTTCTAGGATATGATGCTGAGTTTTACAGTGTTGTGCTACCAAGCTTGAAAATTCTAATTCATTCGGACAATTTTCACCAAAATGAATCGAATAAGTATGTACTGGCTGGTTGTGAAATTTAGCAGCCAGCGCGGTTATACAGCTTGAATCTAATCCCCCAGACAAATAAACACCCACGGGTTGATTTACGGGTAAATATTCTTGTACAACTTTATCTAAAAGCTGTCTTAACTGCCTTCCATGCCAAATTAAACTTTCTTGTGCATTCTGAATATCTTCTTTTGCTTCCCAAAACAGTCTTTCGTTAACGTAATTAATTTCTTCGCCAGATGATTCGATTTGCAAAACCATCCCCACAGACAATTCACGCACGTTTTGCCAAAGGGTTTGCTCTCCAGGTACGAAAGCACAGCAAAGATAATCTCGTAGTGCAACTAAATCTAGCTGCTGGGAATGATATGGTAAAAGCGTTGCCAACCGAGGCGCAATAACGCACGTTTTCCCAGAATTTGTGTAATAAAGAGTACGGCAACCAACGCCATCTCTAACTAAATATAAATGTCTTTCCGTGTTATCCCAAACACATAACGAGAACATTCCTTCTAACAAATTAAGACATTCTTCGCCTTTCATTTGCCAAAGATGCGCTACTATTTCTTTATCAGTATATTTTTGATCTAAATGTAATAATTGCAGCAAATGAGAGCGGTTGCTTAACCAGATGTCTCCAACTACAATAAAACGACTATTATCACTTTTTACAGCTTGGGTTTTGACTACAAAAAAATCTTTGCTGGTGTAAGTAACATCATAATTGCTAGCATCTATCCGTCCTAAAACTACATACCAATCCGGTACAATTTTGATATCGGGTACTTGTCTTTTATTCCATAAAACAGGTAATTTCATAAAGATTTAAAACTAATGATTAAGAATTGAAAATAAAAATACCGCAAAATGCACTTAAAGCAATATCCGAAATCTAAAATCCTTGCATAAACGCATCCATTGCAAAAATCCAAAATCGTTTGACACAAAAATCGTTTGACATTAGCTGTGGATGGAAATAGTATATTTTGATGCGAATTCAGGGATAATAGATAAATACATTACATTTTGAACTTTATGATAGAATCTGTAATTTTAAATACATTAACTTAGAGATAGAAATACTTCAATAATATTACTGAACTTTAAAATGACTAAGTGTAATGATTGCGATTTATCCTGGAAGTTTTGACCCTATTACCTTGGGGCATCTTGATATTATTGAGCGTGGTAGTCAATTATTTTCGCAAGTAATTGTTGCAGTATTACGCAATCCCAATAAAACTCCATTATTCACGGTGCAACAACGTTTAGAACAAATACGTCAATCTACCACACATCTAGATAATGTAGAAATAGATGCCTTTGAAGGCTTAACTGTCGAATACGCTGCCCGAAGCAAAGCAAAAGTTTTGTTAAGGGGTTTAAGAGCAATTTCCGACTTTGAAGTTGAACTGCAAATGGCACACACCAATAAAACTCTTTCCACCGAAATAGAAACTGTTTTTTTAGCAACCTCAAATGAATATAGTTTTTTAAGTAGTAGTGTGGTAAAAGAGATTGCAAGGTTTGGTGGCCCAATTAATCATCTCGTTCCCCCCCACGTTGCTTTAGATACATACAAATGCTTCACCCACAACCAAACGGAATCGAATCCAATCAAAATGGACAAAACGGAAGTCATCCACCCTCTCAATTTCCCCAAGAGTCGGAAAGTGTAGATATTCAGCAGGAGCTTAACCGTTTAGAAGAAATTATTCTTACCAGTTTTCGCATCCCTCTGACGGGAAAAACCCTGGTAGATGAAGAAAAGCTACTTCAACACCTTGATTTTATCCGCTTATCTTTACCAGATGCTTTCCAAGAAGCAGTATTAACTATTCAGCAAAAAAATGAAATTCTTTTAGAAGCTGAAGCTTACGGGCAGCAAATGGTAGAAGCAGCACAAGCGAAAAGAGCGCAAGTGTTAAACGAAAGCGATATCATCAGACAAGCCGAGCAGCAAACCCAACAATTGCAGCGACAAGTACAGCAAGAATGCGAGCAAATGATGCAAGAAACTGTTGAGGAAATTGAGCGCAAACGACGTGCTTGTCAGCAAGAAATCGACGAAATGCGCCGTTTAGCGATGGAAGAAGCCGAACAAATTGCCCAAGGTGCAGATCAATATGCTGATAATGTTTTAGAACATATGGAGCATGAACTTAACGAATCTTTGAAGATTATTCGTAACGGTAGACAGCAGCTTTATGCAGAACCTCAGCAGCCCCAGCGCGGTAATCCTAAGATTAAGAAGAAGTAGGTAATGGGTAGTGGGTAGTTGGTAATAGGTAGTGGGTAGTTGGGAATATTAAA
>JBCCLY010000459.1:0-4127 GCA_039026655.1 Cyanobacteria bacterium P01_C01_bin.38
CAAGAGATTGTAGAAGCCATACTCGAATTAGCCCAAATCAACTCCCAAGATATTCTCTATGATTTAGGTAGCGGAGACGGACGTATTTTAATAACCGCTGCAAAAAAGTATGGAACTCGCGGTATTGGTATCGATATTGACCCTGAAAAAATTAAACAGGCTACACAAAAAGCCTTAAAAAATCGCGTTGACAAGCAATTAAAGTTTTATCAACAAGACTTATTTAGCAGTAATTTTACAGATGCGACAGTAATATTTATTTATTTGTTACCTCATTTAAACTTAAGATTGCGTCCCCAATTATGGAAACAGCTTAAACCAGGTACAAAAATAATATCCCGTGACTTCGATATGGGAGACTGGCAACCATTAAAACAATTAAAGCTAACCGTAAAAGAAGACGATGAAGAAGAACAAGTAACATTATATTATTGGGAAATCAGCAAGCAGTAATCAATTATCAATGATCAATTACCAATTACCAATTACCAATTACCAGTTAATAATTATCTTCTCACATTGATGATTCGCGCTATAAGGGTGATAATTGTTCATTGTTCATTGATAATTGATTCAAAATGTCTATTTCAAAAACTGAAGCAAAACAACTTTTAGAACGGATCATTTTTGAACAGACTCACCCTAAAGATTGGGTAGAGGATGTTTGGGGGTTAAGCCCATTTTTGGGAGATAGCGCTGCAAAATTATTTGAAGTTTTTGAAGCTTTAATTGAATGCTGCTCTGAAGCACAATTAGAAAATCTATTACAAAGCTATTATCAAGAAAAATTGATGAATGAAGAATACGATCTAAATGAGAAAAATTAGCAATTTTATAGTGGCAGCATCTTGCTTCCTAGCATTCCACCACACTAAATATGAGGGAGCATCCCGATTTTGCAAAAGTACAATTTGGTAGTGCGAGCATCTTGCTCGCTATGTATATCTAGCGAGCAAGATGCATTTCCTTACGGAAACACTGCGTTAACGCACTACAAAAATAAATTTCCACCTGAAGGGATGCTCCCAATATGAAGGGTTTGTAGTAAGTACTTTAGTCCTCAGAGCGATAAATCGCTTACTACAAACCCGTCAATTTTTATAGAATAAAGCACTAGCGACTCACTGTTAACTGATAACTGATGATCCACACCCTCCGGGTGAAAACTGATAACTGTTTAGACTAAGACATTAATAAAATAGTCGATTAAGTAGTCTAAGTAGCCTTTTAATTCATCGATCGCTTTATCAGAAAGGACACCCGAAATTTCCCAATCGCGGATATACTCGCTTCTAATCAATTCAAATGCTTTCAAATATATCTCAATTGGTGGTTCATAATGGGTAACTACTCCTTTGTAAACTAAACGGGGTTCGATTTCATTTTCCATGCAGCTACCAATTAGCTTAAGATATTTGCTGATATTACGACAAAATTCTTCTATATGAGGATGCTGCTGAGTTAATACTTCACGAGCGACTGTTTGTGATAATTCTATTCGATTAGCTAATAGCCATCTTCCTCCTTCTATACATCCAGCCCTCTGGGATTCTAAATCTGGAAGCGATGCTGTTAATTGTTTTTCTAGATATTCTAGTGAGTAACGAAGCTTGTCTTGTCGATCTTGAACTTCTTTTAGATTTACAATTCCGACATGAGATAACTTTTTATCTTCTAATTCTCTTATTAAGACTTCTACAGTTGGTTTGATAATTTTAGTAACGAAATCTATCTGCTGTTGAATTGCCTCCGAAACTCGCAAGGGTAATTCGTGGTTTACAATTTTTTCTAAACGATTGTTTGTACTTTCTTCTAAAAGGTTAAGCTGCTGTTGCAAAGACACAATCATCTTCTCTTCAGATAATTCACATTGCGACGAAGTGCTATATAGTTTTTTTTCTAAATCTTCTACTCTCCTTTGCATTCTTTGAAACAGAGATGCATTCACCCAGGGGCTGAAAATAAACCCTGCAAACCCATGCAACGTTTTTCCCATTTTTCCTATAACTCCTGCATTGTCCAACTTTTGAGCCATCCGGTTTATCCTTAAAATTTCATCTTAATTACAAGCTTTTGGATTTTATCCGTGGATACTGTTTTATGAGGAGTTTCTCACACCCATTAAAAAAATATACTTATTACTCTATTTTGACAGCTAATAGTTACTGCAAGCAATAACTCACTTGGCTCTAATTAATTAAATTTTCAAATTGGTTGATGGTATTGCAAATCGTGTAAATATTGCTGTATTTAGGGGAAAGTATGCCAGGTTTATATGTAAAGCATAATCATGCGGTTACTTGTTCAAAATTGCTTACGTTTATAAAGTCTATTCTAGCAATTTAAACGCGACCAAATACTCAACTATAAGTAGTTTTCGCTATATACTTCACTATAAAATTATAATTTCTCTATTTACAAAAAATAAACTTGTCCGAAAATTCTTTAAAAGCAAATAAATAATATTCCTATAGATAGATACTCTAAAGCGCTACTAATGTTATTCAAAAGAAAACCAGATGAAGTTAATCTCAAATTAATAAAGATTATTTAAAATTGACTGAGATTTTGCAGAACTATCAGTACGCAAAACCGTACTTAAGTATTAGCGTTTTCTACCCAGAATTTTTAGTAATGGTAGATACGATCGAGGTATCGGTTAAGCAATGCTGTTGTTAAGAAAAAATATTCAAGATACAGCATTCTTGAGGAAAAATATGAACAATCAACTAAAAACAGCTGCTTTACTAGCTGCACTGAGCGCTCTTCTGATAGCTATTAGTTATTGGATAATTGGCGGTAGTGCGGGTTTAATTATAGGTATCGGTATAGCGGCAGTTACTAATCTTGTATCTTGGTACCAGTCGGATAAAATCGCTTTGGCAGCTTATCAAGCGCAGCCCGTTTCGCCAAACGATGCGCCGGGACTCTATCGTATGGTAGAAAGACTATCAGCCAAAGCAAATATACCTACGCCAAGGGTATATATAGTTCCGGGTTCCAATGCCAACGCTTTCGCCACTGGAAGAGATCCAGAAAATGCCGCCGTCGCATTTACCCAAGGGATTTTAAACATCCTCCCAAAGGAAGAACTTGAAGCGGTACTTGCTCACGAACTAACTCATATAATTAATCGCGACACTCTTACACAAGCCGTTAGTGCTACCATCGCCGGTGCAATTTCCTTTTTGGCACAAATGGTAAGTTATAGTTTATGGTTTGGTGGAAATTCGCGGGATGGAAATAGAAGTGCTAATCCTTTGGGAATGTTATTAACAGTAACTTTGGCACCTTTAGCCGCAAGCGTGATTCAGTTGGCAATCTCCCGCACCCGAGAATTTTCTGCCGATGCAGGTGCAGCTAAGTTAACCGGCAATCCTCGTGCTTTAGCCCGAGCTTTGCAGCGGTTGGATGCCACAGCCAGACAAATGCCAATGCAGGCAAATCCAGCTTTCGAGCCTTTATTAATTATCAATCCTTTGAGCGGCAAATTTTTGGGCAACTTATTTAGAACCCATCCCAGCACCAAAGCTAGAATTGAGGCACTATTAAAGATAGAACAACAGTTACCGACAATAGTTTAAAGATTATGTATGAAGAGTGATTTATAATCATAAATTATTAGAACTTTAAAAATTGTATTTCGGTTCTGATTCGTGTATTCTTAGCCCATGAAACTGCCTTTATTTCAGTCTTCATCGTAATTGATAATTGATAATTGATAATTGATAAATTCTTAACCCTATCTAAAAATCATGACAGATAACAATCCACAACCAAAAGTAACAGTAGAAATTAGTCCTCAAACCACCGAAATGGTAGAAAGCCAAATGGCTGGTGAAAGCCAAGATGTGAAAGACGAAACTGCTGCTTTAATTGAAGCCCTCAAAAGACGCGCTCAAGTTGAAGCACAATCCGCCGGTACTCTTACTCGCGAAACCTACTTAAGTGCAGTACGTCAAGCACGAGAAACAATCGAACAAAACCAACTTATCGAACGCGCTCGTATTGAAAATGCTTTCGAGATGGTGCAGAATGAAGCAACCAAAAACTTTGAATCGATTGTCGCAGAAGTACAAGAGTTTGGCGATCGACTGCAAGCCGCAGCCCAAGCAGCTTGGGATGTA
>JBCCLY010000460.1:0-4127 GCA_039026655.1 Cyanobacteria bacterium P01_C01_bin.38
AAATCAGAAATTTGGTTTTGAGAATGCCATCAGGGACATGAACCAGGAATCCTCTGCACTGCGGTAAAGGTTCAATTTTTTGAACTTCAACGCCTGTATAAACCAGGAGCCCAAAGGAATCTGCAACCTTCTCTAAATACTGAGCATATTGCTTGCCCGTCAGATGTTCTCGCCGAAAGGCAATGGCAGGAGAGGTTTTGCGGGCGATTGCGTTCAAGTCGAGATGCCCAAAGCCATGACTGGGAAAAGATGGGGTGATAAAGTGCATCTCCTCGGGCCAGCGCCGGAAGGATTCTCCAATCTGATGTTGTTCGAGGATAGCAAAGTTTTCTAACCCCAGATCTTTCAGGACAACACCAACGCCAATCCCTGCTGCACCTGCACCCACGACAAGGACATCAAAGGCTTCCGGCTTTTCCATAAGGCTCAAAGACTGTTAAAATGATAATAATTTTCATTGTACCGCATTCGTGAGAAGTTAAGATGAAATTAGTTTTGTCAATTAGTAATTATGCTTAAGATTGAAAATAATATGAAGTATTAAATTTACCTTTATACTGAGTTGTCAGCGCAAGAATAAACGATGCATTCAAAATTTAGCGGTTGCATCCTCTGCAAATCATGTTTTTTTTACCCAGATTTTGGCAATATTTTAAGTATCATTACTTATTGACCTTCATGACAATAAGCTTAACTTGTCAGCAGTGATTGTACCGCTTCATCTAAATCTGAAATCGTTAATATACTGAGTCCATACACGGCATAAGGAACTTCAAATTAATAAAATCTCCAACCGTCCCTTGAGCCTGCAATGCTCAAGCGCCAGCAGTCCTCGGTTTTTCCCGAAGTACATTTGATACGGTTGGAGATTTTTTTTGGTTCTCCCTAACTTCACCGTTAGCCAGCTAATCAAGCTGGAATTATTTTTTGTAACTTTTGAAGTGGGAATCCCTGATAAATTTAAATTCAATACCCGTGAATGAAATCTATAAGCAAGCAACACAAAAATTACATATATACTACAAAAACCCTTAACTTAATTAGTGTACTTTTGTTAAATTTCAATCTAAAGACAACAAAAACTTATTCACCGAAGAGGAGAAAACATTTGAACCGAAACATTGTATGGTGATGCTCAGCACAAAAATTCACTTACTACCTTATTTTTAACCAATATTTAAGCATAATTACTAATTGACAAAAGTGATTTTATCTGGAATTATCACGAATGGCATACAATGGTTATTTACCTTTTGATTGTCTTCACCAGTTTCAATTGTTTTAACTAATGCATGCTGATTCATATAGCCTTGCATCAACACGAACCCAGTGTTTGCATCTGTGGTCACTACTGGTATCAAACCGTTGCAATCAAATTTGGGAGCAAGTTCTAGACCAACTCCAACTTGTTCGATTGAAGTGCAATAAGCCGCTCACGCATACGCTTCGCGTTCAGCTTTGCTGCGGCGATCGCTAAATTGTAAATTCATCTGTAGAGCAGTTGTGCAATAGGTATATCATCAACAACTATGGTTGCATACAAATAAAGAGAAGAGTATTGATGAGCGTATTGTTAGTTTAAATCAACCTCATATTCGACCTATAGTGCGGCAGGTTCGCGCAACTCTTGGCAGTCAAAACAGGTTTGTCTTTGCTGCAAATTTCTATTGCTTAGCTGCCCAACGCTGTAATGAGTCTTGAAGTGTTGGCGCTTCGCCAAACAGCTCGGTTTGCCGTTTTAAATCGGCAACGTACTTTCCTGAAGAAACATATTCCATTGCCTTGATATTATCCTGCATAAAGGGATTAAACAATCCGATGACACGGAATATCACGCTCGTTAAAAATTTGGGAGGAGAGCTTGCTTTTACTTGATGACCTAAAACCTCTGAAAGAGCCTCTGCAATTTCAATCAAATTGGTTGTGGGATAAATGCCAAGGTCTATCCGCTCTCCTGATATATCGGTTAAGTGAAAAGCCTTTGCGAGATATTTGGCAACATCGTCGGAAAGGATGACAGAGGTTCTTGCTTCCAAATCTGCAGGCATCATCAGCTTTCCTTTTCTAATGCTTTTTTCATTCAACGTTAAGAGGGTGTCTAAAAAGCCTCCGGGTCTGAGAGAAACCCAGTCCAAACCGGAGCGCTCAATAACCTCTTCGGTCTTGGACTTTTGATAAAAATGCGGTACGTTTACGGCTTTGTCAGCCGTTAAGATACTGGTAAAAACAAAACGACCAACATTTGCCTTTTTTGCAGCCGCAACCAAATTTTTATTGCCCCGATCATCAACAGATTTAAGCGTATCGCCAGGCTTAGATCGGCTGTAGCCGTAAGCAGTTGTGACCAGCCCATCAATTGGCTTTTCCATATTTTGAAACGCGTTGTGAAGACTATCAATATCTTTTAAGTCCCCTTTCAATAGCGCAACACCTTTATTAGCCAAAGGCTTTGCCCGTTCAAAATCACGTACAACAGCAGTGACAGAATCTCCTTGATCGAGGAGTTCATTGACAACTTTGCCGCCAAGCAATCCCGTCGCACCAAAAACAACAATATGCATTTTATTTCGCCCCTTGATTATCAATCTTTTGAATGATATAATTTAGACACTAAAAAGTCAAGACCTTGATAAAAATTCTTTGTTAGATAGGATATGTAAGATGGCTAAAAAAACTTCCAACATAAGCAAACTTGATATCGAACTGGTGGCACAATTCGAGGAATTTGGACCGCTCTATCGTGCTTTTGTAGGAAGCAAACTGCCTTCAGGAATGAGCGCACCTCGATTGAAGCTTATGGCTGCACTTGCGAAGAATGAATCCATGACGATGAGCGATATCCGTAAAGTGGTTGGAGGTTCCGCTCAAAATGTCACTGGTCTCGTAGACACACTTGAATCTGAAGGCAAGGTTGAGAGGTCTCCACATCCGACTGACCGTCGAAAAACACTAATACGTTTTACACAAGAGACTGAAGCAGAAGTGTTGAAACAAAGAAATACGCACTGGAATGAAGTCGGACAGCTATTCACCGAGCTAACTGACACGGAAAAAAGAACTTTATCTTGTGTGCTAACCAAATTGGTGGATTCACTGAGCCGATAACAATCATTATGTTAATTTTGATATGGTTTATAAGGTCTTATCCGGAAAAAATCATTCAAACACTTTGATTAATTTTGAACGTAGTGATAAGACCTTTGGTGTCATATCATGTCCGGTTAAACAGTTCTCATATCTGTAACGGTCTTCGTAATGAGTAATAAGTAAGAGATTATGTTGCAAATAACCGTCATCTTTTCAATCAGGTCATATCGTAAGTAATTAACCGGACTTGGTGTCACGCGCCATCCCGAGTCTTGTGACAATTGCGTAAGTCCTGATTAATTTATTACCTTCTTGAGAAGATTTTGAGGCAAGTAATAGCATTACTTATTTTTGGGGTAAATATCAGTTTTATTTATGATAATGTTCTCAGAAAACTTTTGGTAACCGTATCATGAAATACAGTTTTAAATTCAAAGTAGGTTTTTTGAATCGCTATTAAGAGGAGATACGCCGAAGGTGTGACGCTTTGCGTCACGCAAAACTTTTCGGTTTACTGAAATTAGAACAAATTCAGCGGATGAGTATGCAGCAAAAACTATTTAAAATTTCGTTAACCTGATTTCCAAATCACTTGAAAACGATTATCATTCACATATGGTTTATACTTAGGGTTGATAAATTTCCATCTGTCTATGACCAATTATTCCTTGATGGTAAAAGCACCATTATTTATTTATGGGGATTTAAATTCTAAATTCTAAATTCTAAATTCTAAAATGACTGTACCTTTAATTAACGTTGTAGCTGGTTGTGCGGGTTCGGGAAAAACTGCTTGGATTCATCAGCAAATCCAAGATACAGCTGTCGAAGATAAAGATATTATTTATTTCAGTCCCGGTACTGGTAATGTTTCTATAGATAAAAACCGAATTGCAGCCGATTTCCCCCAAATACAAGTTTTTAGTGACAATCAAGAAGCCGATTTACTCAAGCAAATACCCGAAGCGAAAGCGGTTTATATTGAGTTGGGCTTTTACTTGGATTTAGGAAGTTTATCAGCATTATTAAATAATTTAACT
>JBCCLY010000461.1:0-4125 GCA_039026655.1 Cyanobacteria bacterium P01_C01_bin.38
GTTTGTCTATTATGCAGGCTATGTTAACCTGACGTTTGACTCCGCTTACATCAACTGTTGCAAGTTTGTTTGTAACGTCGTTTATTTCTATGATTTTTCCTGGTATTCCTAAACACATTTTTTAATTGGTAATGAAATTGGGGATTGGGGATTGGGGATTGGGCATAGGGCATTGGGGATTAGGAAAATAAGTTAGGAGTTAGGAGTTAGGAGTTAGGAATTGTCTTCCCCCTCTACCCCCTCTACCCCCTCTACCCCCTCTACCCCCTCTACCCCCTCTCTCCATCTTGCTGCTGCAATGACGGCTTGCCCTAGTGATAAGCCTCCGTCGTTACAGGGAACTAAGCTATGGGTAAGTATTTTGATTCCTGATGCTTGTAAGCGGTTGCTTACTTGTTGGAGTAAAATCCGATTTTGAAATACTCCTCCGGTAAGGGCTACTTGGTTGAATGGGTGTTGTTGACGTAGAGTATTTACTGTTTGTACGATGGCGATCGCTAATCCTATGTGAAATTTCTCGGCGATGATTTTTGCGGCGGTTTTTTGCTGTAAGTCGTCAAGCAGTGCTTTCCACATGGGTTGTGAATCTATATAATAAATGCTATCTAAAAAGTTTATTTTAAATGGATAAGTTAGCGTTTCTTTACGTTTATCTATAATTTTTTCGTCTATCAATTCTTCCATTTCTATTGCTGCTTGCCCTTCGTAGCTACATTGTTCTCGGCAAATTCCGATGGCTGCTGCTACTGCATCAAACAATCTGCCGGTGGATGATGTTAAGGGTGTATTTAATGATTTTTGTTTTAATTCGTTAAGAAGTTGAAGTGGTTTTTGTTCTAGGTATTTGACAATTTCTAAATTACGATAATTTTGTTTTATTTCTAACCAGTTAAATACTGATGTCAATTGTGCGTAGGTATTACGCCAAGGTTGATAAGTTGCTTGCTCTCCTCCTATTAAATAAAAAGGTTTTAACGTAGCTAATCTGGTAAAGTTACGATAATCAGCTAATAAAAACTCTCCTCCCCATAAAGTATTATCTTCACCATAGCCCAAACCGTCTAATGCAATACCTAAGACTGGTGGTGTATCTATAGATAAATTGTTTTCTGCCATACAGGCTGCTATGTGAGCGTGATGGTGTTGAATATCATATACTTTTATTTGATTTGCAACTGCTAATTCTTTACCAAATTTAGTTGATAAATATTCTGGATGCTTATCTATAGCTACAGCTTCCGGTTGATGCTCGAATAAATTTAAATATAGATTAAGTGTATTTTGGTAGCTCTTAAATACCGTAGTTTTTGCTAAATCTCCTAAATGCTGGGATAAAATTGCTTTTCCGTCTCGTAATAAACAAAAGGTATTTTTCAATTCGCTACCCATTGCTAAAATTTGCGGAGAATTTTCAAAACCTGACGGTAAATTAATCGGTGCTGGCGCATATCCTCTAGCTCTACGAACTATTTGTAATTTCTCTCCTATCACTCTCACAACAGAATCATCAACTCGGTTAACAATCTCTCTATTATGTAAGAGAAAATAATCAGCTATTTTACTTAACTTTTCTCGCGCTTCCTGATTATCAATACATTGTGGCTCATCTGAAATATTACCGCTAGTTAACACAATCGGACGATTCATTCTCCTTAAAATTAAATGATGCAAAGGAGTGTAAGGTAGCATGAAGCCCAAAGTATTTTGTTTTGGTGCGATTGAAGGAGAAAGAGACGGGGAGATATCGAGATGGGGAGAATTAATTAAGACAATTGGTGCGATGGCGCTTTCTAATAATTCTTTTTCTTTAGCGGTTGGTTTGCAGTATTTTTCTATTACTTCTATATCTCTTGCCATTAAAGCAAAGGGTTTATGGTAACGCTGCTTTCGTTGACGAAGTTTTTCTACAGCTGCATTATTGGTAGCGTCGCAAGCGAGATGGAATCCTCCTAAACCTTTAATTGCTACTATTTCACCTTTTTGCAGTAAAGTACAAACAGCATCAACATCATCCAACATTGAAAACATTGCAGCCGTCACGGGTTTTCCATCAGAGCGTTCCAACCATGCTTGAGGACCGCAAGTATAGCAGGCTACTGGCTGTGCGTGAAAGCGACGGTTTTCTATGTCTGCGTATTCCTTTCTGCATTCGGGACACATTGCAAACATCGCCATGCTAGTATTATAGCGGTCGTAAGGAATAGCGTTAATGATACTAAGACGAGGACCGCAATGAGTACAGTTTGTAAAAGGGTATCGATAATAGCGACTTAAAGGATCGAAGATTTCTCGTTTGCATTCTTCACAAGTCGCAGCATCGGCAGGAATTTGTGTTTTTATCGAGGTATTAATACTATCAGAAATTACAAAATCATTAAATACTGATTCTTGTTGAGAAGGGATTCTTTTTAACTCATCAATATTTGCTAAAGAAAGAGATTCTTGCTGTATTCTTGTGATAAATTCTTCTATAGATTCTTGATTGCCGGATATTCTAATTATTACACCTTCACCATCATTACAAACATCACCTTTTAAATTTAAATCTTTAGCAATACGGTAAACTGTAGGGCGGAATCCTACCCCTTGAACTGTACCGTTAATTCTAATTTCTTCTGTATACATATATAATATTGTTTGTAGATTGTAGGGTGTGTTATGACGCGAAAGTCAAACTTGATTGAAAAATATATGTGTGTTTCGCGTCTAACGCACCGTTTTGTTTTAGTGAATGGTGCGTTAGCGCAAGCGCGTAACACACCCTACAAATCAAATTATTTAAATTTAATTAATTTTCCATAACAAAACTCTATTATTACCAGAGTCGGCTATCACTGCTGTATTCTTATGTACGTTAATACCATAAGACCAATTTAAACTATCGCCAGTTGGTAAACCGTAATCACGATTTTCTCCTTTACTATGAAAATCATTTTGTCCAATTACTAAATCGGCATCGGTACCTTGCAGCGATAAAATTGACTGTGGTTTTTTCCATGCTAATAATCGGGAATTGGCTGTATCTGTAACTAACAACCAATCTTGAGTAGCAGCAACACCATAAGGCATACTTAAACTATTAGCTTTGGGAAAATAAACTCCTCGATTCATTTCTATTAAATCAAAACTTTTTTGTCCTAAAACTACCGCACAAGGAGTATTATTTTCTGACGGTATTCCTTGCCAAATCATTACTCGATTATTACCTGCATCGGTAACAACTAAATTATTATCCCAAATAGTAATATCGTGACACCAGCGCATACTAGAAGCATTAGCATTACCACCACCATTTTCATCGCGAGATTGCATATTGGGTTGTCCCAAAACAACATCCGCTGGCTGTCCGTTTTCTTCTGGTAACTGATGCCAAATTAACAGACGACGATTTCCCGTATCGGCAACAAACAGCTTTCCTTGATAATAGAAAACTCCATAACACCAGTTTAAAGTATTTGGAGCAGCATTTGAATTTCCACGATTAGGTAAATTGCTGTTAAAATCAGTTTGTCCTAATACTAAATCTGCTGGAACATTGTTTTCAAGCGGTAAAGTTTTCCAAATTAAAACCCGGTGATTCCAAGCATCAGCAACAGCCAATCCTTCCCCACAGTTACAAATTCCGGTAGGAACATTTAAGGTATTTCTTCCTAGTTTACCTTTAGCATTTTTTCCTTCAGAATTAAAGTTAGGTTGTCCAATTACCCAATCGCATGGTTGACTATTAATAGTTGGTAAATTTCGCCATCCTAATAATCGATGATGTCCCGTATCTGATACGTATAAAGGGCCAGTTTCTGAGATTAAACAAGCAGCACGAGGACCAAACATTTCTATATTGCTTGGTACTAAAGGTATCGCTAATTCATTTGGGCTTAAAATCTTTCCTAAAATAATTTCTGCTTTTTCTTTCAATATTTTTGACATTATCTTTTATATAATAAGTTCGTAGTAAAAAAATTAGCTATTTATTAGAATAAATAAATTCCTTACTACGAGGGAGCATCCCTTCGGCTGGCAAAAATACAATTTGGTAGTGCGAGCAAAGTGGTCGCGATGTAAATAAAGGCAGCAACATGCAAGCACAAAAAAAAAAAAATTAAAACAGAAGGGAGGCAACCCAAA
>JBCCLY010000462.1:0-4124 GCA_039026655.1 Cyanobacteria bacterium P01_C01_bin.38
CACCACCTTCTGTATCCGATAGAAATTCCATCACAATTATCGGAATATCTCCTTGAAGTCGTGGAGTGTAACTGCGCTTTACCTCTTCTCGTGGAACTTTAATTGATGGTATATAACTCCAATCTGGTGCTTTGACAACTAACCGATTATTCAAAGTGGCACAAATACCGTAATTAGTTGTAGTTAAGGCATTTGTTGGCAATTTTTCAGCAATATCTAAGCTTTGAGTTAAAGCCGCAGCGAGTATAGGTTGATTAATACTTGCCTCTTTAAGTACTCGCTCGCGAATTCGCTTTCTTAAACCTTTTTCTGTAACTATATCAACATCGCGTCCTAATAATTCTTGCAATTCCATTAAAAGTCCACCTAAATCAAAAAGACTTTTATCAGCTTGCATTTCAACTAAAAAATCTATATCGCTCTGTGCATCTGCATCTTGACGCGCTACCGAACCAAAAATACGAACATTATAGGCTCCATATTTGGTCGCTGTATACAGAATTTCTTCTCGCTTTGTTCGCAATAATTCGTAAATATTCATGGTTTGATTTACATAATCGAAACAAAAAGCTTAACTAAATTTATGCTGTCAAATGGTAAAGCAATATGAATGAGAATTTAACCCAAAAAATTCGGGATGATTTTGATTGCATTGCTTTGAACGAACAACAAGGATGGAATCATAACAGCCATTATCACCATTTTTTACTCAAACAGCTGCCATTAAAATGCAAAACTGTCCTCGATATTGGTTGTGGTACAGGTGAATTTTCACGTCTTCTCGCTAAACGTGCTTACAAAGTTATTGCGATCGACTTATCCCCAAATATGATTGAAGTAGCTAAAGAAAATTCAAAACTGTACACCAATATTGATTTTCAATTTGCTGATGTTTTGCAATGGGATTTTCCACCAGAGAAATTTGATGCAATTGTTTCTATCGCTACAGTTCATCATTTACCAATAGAAAAATTACTTCCTAATCTGAAAGCTGCTTTGAAACCAGGTGGTAAATTGATAATTTTAGATTTGTTAGAACATGAGAACTTAGTAGATAAATTGACTGATTTTATTGCTGTTCCTTTAAATTGGTTTTTTCAAACTACAAAAAATAGGAATATTACAATCTCTCCGGAAGCAGTACAAGCAATGAAAGAGCATCTGCGTACAGATAAATATTTTACCTTGTCACAAGCGAAAGGAATTTATCAGAGTTCATTGATAAAAGCAAAGATTAGAAAACATTTATTTTGGCGTTATTCGGTGGTTTGGAAGAAGTCAGGAAGGAGTTAATATATAAAGTTGGCTAGAAAGAAGCGAAACTTAACAAAACAATTTTCAATTAACAATATAATTTAATGCTACTTCCATATGCAGAAAATGCAGTTATTAATATTCGTAAATTGCGCGATTATTGTTTGAATCCAGAGCATCCTCAAGGAAAACATAAAGCTCGACTATTTTCATCAATACTAGGAATGAGTGCCGATAATGCTGAAGATTTGCGTCAAATTCTTCTTGAAGCTGTTAAATCTCAAGAGGTTCAGTTAGGTAGATGCGATAATTTTGGACAACGCTACACTTTAGATTGTACTGTTGAGTGGCAAAGCAAAAGTACAGTTGTTCGTAGTGGATGGATTCTTGAGCAAGACTCTGACACTCCTAGATTAACGACCTGCTATCCTTTGTAGTATGTGGAGGTATTCTATGACAACCCAATTTAATTTACTCGATGTCGTAGCGTTGACAGTGGATCTTCAGGAATATAATCTGTTACGCGGTCAAGTTGGTACGATAGTTGAAATACTTGGTGATGGTGCTGCGTTTGAAGTTGAGTTTAGCGATCGCACTGGACGTACTTATGAATCTGTAGGATTACGAGAGGAGCAAATTATGCTGTTACATTTTGAGCCATTATCCCCATTACAATCTGAGATGGCTACAGCGTAAGTGTTTGGATTGATGTAAAGATAGTTTGACAGTTCTTGTAACAACCCCAAAATGGCACAATCGCCAACGAAAACCATAACATTAGCGGAGTTTCTGCAAATACCAGAAACGAAACCTTCTCAAGAATATATTGATGGAAAAATTATCCCTAAACCCATGTCCCAAGGGAAACATAGCACGATTCAAGGCGAACTTGTACCCAGTATCAATACTGTAGTGAAACCTAAGCGTATTGCTCGTGCTTTCCCCGAATTGCGCTGCACTTTTGGCGATCGCTCAACTGTACCCGATGGTGAAGAAGTAATTGAAATGTATTTGGAAGCTTGGCAAGTGAAAGGTGAATCTATTCCCGAACCCAGTACGCTACAAATTGCTTTATTTTGATGAAAGATAAATCACCTTTTCTACCCTTTCTTCCCCCTCTTCCCCCTCTTCCCCCTCTCCCCCCTCCCTACTAACTAACGTAATATTCCTCTATGCTTGGGAATCACTCTTCGTATCCCTCCTCTAGCACCTTCAACATCTCCTTTATAACGAGGAATCACATGAATTCCGGCGTGCATGACATTTTGCCCTGCATCTCGATTAATATTCATTCCAACGTTAAAACCGTCTGGTGCAAATTCTTTCCCGATGATTTCTTGCACTTTATTAGCCATTAACCAGCAAGCTGATTGTTCTTTAAATGGTAGTTCAAAATAGTTGCTGACGTGACGTTTGGGAATAATTAAAGTATGTCCTTTGCTTAAAGGATATCCGTCGAGTATTGCATATGCTGTAGCTGATTCGGTTAATAATGTCAGACTTTTACGAGGATTACAGAAGATGCAGTTTTCCGATGAATGCTTGTAGTAATTGTAGTGAATATATTCGTATATTTCGCAGTTTTCGTTGAGATATATTGATTTAAAAGGAAGTTTAACCATGCATTGATATGTAGGTTTTTTATGCACGTAATGTTCTCTAAATCCTTCTCTTTTAATATCTCTTCTCACGGCGAAGTAGGCTTTACCTCCCGGCTTTAATAAATGCGATATTTCCATTAAAACTTCGGCTTGCTTTTCTGGGAATAATACGTTTAAAACATAAAAACAAATTATTGTATCGAATTTATTGTGAGGGTATTGGGGAAAATAATAAGGGTCGTAACCTGTAATGTCAAATTGTTTTTTTTGCAATACTTTGACATCATTACCGAAGCCGCAACCAAAGTCTAAAATTTTGCCTTGTAGTAATTCTTTTTGTAATAAAAGTTTGGCTGGATATGATAAATTAGTCCTTTCTATTGCAGTCAGGTGGCTAAAGTTATTTTGTTGTTTTTTCATTTAATGATAAATTTAATTAGGTATAAGAAAATAAACCGAGGTTTTTAAAAACTTCGATTTCAGTATAAAAAATTATTTATTAATTTAAAATATACCTTAATAAAGTAGTTCTAAAGTTCAGTACATTTTCGGGAATTGCTTTTTATAAACGCGCAGAGGGAGAGAAAGAGATTTTACATTAATGGTTTGAGATTATCTAATTCGGCAATTTGTATTTGCTGACGGCTGCGAAACATTCTTTTTTGCAAGTGGGGAAAATCTACAACTTCATATTCGCGTCTTTCTCCACCCATCATATAAATTAAGTCTTCTTCAAAAGGATTTCGTAAGTGATGTGCGACGGAAGGAGTAGGAAAACCCATAAAGTCACCTGCTCCTACCTCGAATTCTTGATTATCGATTTCAGCTATCATAAATATTTACTTAATAACTCCTAACTCCTAACTCCTAACTCTCTACTGCATAAGTTGATTTAACTCACACCTATATATAAATAGCTGCATATTAAACCTCAAATGCTCCTTGGGTGGAGGCAAGGATTTTTCCTTACCCTTCTCCCTTTTCTGGCTTTACGAGAGTTCTAATTTTTATTTTGCGAAATTATACGGTTATTAAGAGGATGTTTTAAAAGTATCCGGCGGTTAAAACCGCTACTATACAGGCAAAGTCCACCTGCGTGGACTTAATAGTTTTTAAACCCTTGAAGAAGGGTTTCGCTTGTGTAGACGCGGTTTTAACCGCCGGGTTTAGTATTAAATTAAACTTTTAAAACATCCTCTCAGCCTAAAGCGATAAAAGAGGGTTAAAGTATAGGTATATACGGAAGACTTCAATCATTACTTAAAGCTA
>JBCCLY010000463.1:0-4120 GCA_039026655.1 Cyanobacteria bacterium P01_C01_bin.38
ATTATTTACAGCATGATATATTTTTTCATTCCATAACTCTATTTCTTCTTTTAATTCTTCTGGATAAAGATCGATTTGGGAATTAGCAAACTGATTCAATTGAGAATTTAACATGACGATAATCTCGGCACTTTCATTATTAACTATCGTCGAAGTTTGCTTATCCCATAATACTGGAACCGTAGAGCGTCCTTGATAACCCGGTTGTGCAACTTGATATAGTTCCGGAACAGTTCGACAATTTTCCTTGGGATTATTCAAAACCCAAATTCCTTCATTAGGAGAAGGATAAACAATTGATACTTCCACAGCATCTTCAAGTTTTTTCAGAGCTACTACAACTAAAGTTCGATGTGCCCAAGGACATCCCAAACCAACATACAAGCGATAACGTCCAGTCTCTGGATAATAAGGATTATTTTCTTCCACACCTATAGAATTGCGAAACTGACTTGAAGGGCGGATATATTCTCCTTTTTTGTTACTAGGTGCAAGCTTGGACATCATTATTTGCCATATAGTAGTCCAAACAAACTTTCCCAGCTTGATAATTAACCCAGAAGGCAACGATTTACCTTTTTTCTTAACTTTAAAAGTAGAATTTTGAGGATTTTGAGAATTCACATCTTCCTTTGGAGAAGTTATAGGCGCTGACATCGTAATATACCCTAAGTTAGATTTTTAATTGTATTTTCGATTTTAATAATCTTCGCGAAGCTAAAACGTCAAAAGAACTGAAAAACTATAATTTGTCATTTTAATTTACCGAAACTGACCTTAACAATTCACTCTACAGGAATAGAAACAAATCTTATCTGCGACGGAGCTTAAAAAGGTTTGTTGTGTAGTTATCTAGTATTGGATATCGATCGCTCAAAAATTGAGTTAATTAATCCAGCAATTACATCAGGTAAAAAATCCAATGATAAATTTCAAAAGTTTCTTAAAGCAATTAGGAGCAGCAGTTTTAAGCGGCTTACTAATAATTACCGTTTGGTTGGGAACCGCAACTTCAGCTGCTTCAGCAGCTACCGGCACTCCAGCAGTACCAACCATTGACAACAGCAAAAGAATTAAGGCGATCGCCACCTGTTTACCAGAGCAGCTAACCGCTCAAAACAAAGACGTAGGCAACCGTGTAGCTCGTGCATTCTCCGAAATGACAAACGATCAATTAGAAAGAGCATTTGACGTTACCGACACCCCCGAATTAAGCAACGCCGAACTTGAATTTAAAACTTGCTTAAAAAGCAAAGGTTTTACACCCCAAGCAGATCTTCAACGCTAAAAGCAGGAGATGGGGAGACAAGGAGAGAGGGGGAAGAGGGGGAAGAGGGGGAAGAGGGGGAAGAAACCAACTACCAATTACCAACTATCAACTACCAATTCCCCATCCCCCATGCCCAATTCCTAACTCCTAACTCCTAACTCCTAACTCCTAACTCTTAACTCCTAACTCCTAACTCCTAACTATTCTTTTGCATCGCTTATCGCTACAATTTTTTGTGATGCAAAAATAAAAGGTTTAAAGGGGCTTTGCAGCAATTAACCAGACAGCATACCAATCCAACAGAAAATTTAGCTGGATATCTTTTCCTCGCACCAACTATTTTAGTTTTGGGAATTTTTGTGGTGCTACCCATACTTTATGCTGTATTTCTCTCTCTACAAAAAGTACAGCTTCTGGGTGGTATTGAATATGAGTTTGTTGGTTTTCGTAATTTCACTCAGTTAGTAGAAGATGACAGGGTGTGGATTGCTCTGAAGAATACAGCCGAATACGTGGCAATTGTTGTACCTTCGCAAACCATACTGGCTTTATTATTAGCAGTCACTCTTAATTCCGGCATTCGCGGTAAAAGTTGGTGGCGAGTTCTTTTCTTTTTACCTACAGTTACATCTTCTGCGGTATTAACGCTGATTTTCATGTGGATTTACAACACTAACGGGCTGCTGAATGATTTTTTAAGCAACCTTGGATTTCCTATATATAACTGGTTGGGAGATCCCGCAGTTGCCCTCAAAGCCATCATGATTATGAATATTTGGTCAACTGCACCGTTTTTCATGGTGATTTATTTAGCTGGTTTGCAGGATATACCCCAATATCTTTACGAAGCAGCAGAATTAGACGGTGCAAATGAATGGCACAAATTTATTAATATCACCATTCCCATGCTCAATCCAGTTACCTTTTTTGTAGTAGCAATGGGAATAATCGGTACCTTTCAACTATTCGATCAATCTTATATATTTTCCAAAGGTACTGGCGGCCCAAATAATGCCACATTAACAGTAGTTTTACTGATATATCAAGCTGTATTTCGTAATTTACAAATGGGATATGCAGCAGCTATAGCTTTTCTTTTAGCAGCGGTAATTATAGCTATAACCTTGATTCAGCGAAGACTGTTTGGAGGCAAAAGTTGAAAAACTCGAATAGTTTGTGGCTAAAAACAGTGGTTTATTCAGTTTTAATCCTGTATGCAATTATTACCTTAATTCCTTTTCTGTGGGCGCTTTCAGCATCATTTAAACCGCTAACAGAAATAGTAGCAGGAGAACCAAATTTCTTACCCAAGAATTTTACCCTAGATAATTACAAACAAATATTTATAGAAGAACCATTATTTTTACGTTGGTTTTTCAACAGCCTCATAATTGCCATTAGCGTCACAATTTTAAACTTGCTATTTAACTCAATGGCGGGTTATGCCTTAGCAAGATTGAGCTTTCGCGGCAGACGCTTTTGGTTTTTTCTGATTTTGGCAATATTAGCCGTACCAATACAGGTTACGCTCATTCCCACATTTTTAATCTTAAAATCATTTGGCTGGTTAAACTCCTACCAAGGAATGATTGTTCCTAACATGGTAAACGCCACATTTATTTTTATGATGCGGCAGTTTTTCATTAACTTTCCCAAAGAATTAGAAGAAGCCGCAGCCTTGGATGGTTTAAATACCTTGGGAATTTTCCGTCATATCGTGCTTCCCCTCGCAAAACCAGCACTAGCAGCCCAAGCAGTATTTATCTTCATGAGCAGTTGGAATAACTTTCTGCTTCCCGTAGTAATATTATTCGATCCAGAAATGTTTACCTTACCCCTCGGATTAAACAGCTTCAAAGGTCAATATATCAGCTACTGGAACTATATAATGGCAGCCTCAATGGTATTTACCCTACCAGCCCTACTCATTTACGCCTTCTTCAACCGCTACTTTATTCAAAGCGTCTCCTTTACCGGCAGTAAACAGTGAGGGAGTTAGGAGTTAGGAGTTAGGAGTTAGGAGTTGAGAGTTGGGAGTTAAGTTCCCCTTGTCTCCCCATCTCCCCCCTCTCCCCCCTCTTCCCCCTCTACCCCCTCTCCCTCTCTCCCTCTCTCCCTCTCTCCCTCCTCCCCCACTCCCACTCGCAATTTCAAAAACTACTTTGGGGAAAAAATTGCACGCTTAGAGTGATAATTGTATTACAGCAGCGATTGTCTTATTGTCTGAGTTAACGACCATTATGGGTTTTACAAGCCAGTGGAATCGCGGAAATCACAGTCTATTACAGCTTAAAAAGGCTGAAACAGACTTTCAAAGTGTGTCTGAGTGGGAATAGTTTACAAATATTCATACAAATATTTATAAATTCCTACGTTATGACCTTTGAGAATACCGCAATTTATTTATTTTCTAATTTTTGTCTGAAAAATTCCCGGCGTATGGGTGCTTGGCTTTAAATAAAACCGAAGTTACCAACAAGCGGGTTAATAGCAAAAAACACTTTTTGTATTGACTTTTAGCAATAAGAAATTAAGTATCGCTGTCCGAAGCTGTGTTGAGCATTAGAATCATTGAGAGGAAACATGATATCGAGATTAATTAGCATTTTTATTGCTGGTGCATTTCTAAGTTTTCAGTTGTTTGTGGGTAACGCTTGTGCAGTAGAGCTTGATGAAGGTACTCGCACAGTACCTTTGAACGTACAAGGAGATAACTATGTATTGAGCTTGAAAGAAGTTCAAAAAGGTAAGCGTTTATTCAACGACACTTGTGCCCAATGTCACGCTGGTGGTGTTACTAAAACAAACCAAAACGTAGGATTAGATCCTGAAACTTTGGCATTAGCAACC
>JBCCLY010000464.1:0-4106 GCA_039026655.1 Cyanobacteria bacterium P01_C01_bin.38
ATGCAAATATAAAAATTATGCAACAATAAATACCTGTAACTAATAGTTTTCACGAATGGTTTGGCAGCGGGGAAAAAAGTTATTCGGCGATCGCTACACAATTGAAAGTATTCTTGGTGAAGGCGGAATGGGCATAACTTATCTCGCTAAAAATCAACGTAGCGAATTGCGAGTCATCAAAACTATTCGAGAAGATATTATTGAAAATCCTGCTTGGAAACCATATCTAAATAAGATATTAGAAGACTTTCGCGATGAAGCCATAAGATTGGCTGTATGTCGCCACCCTTATATAGTTGAAATCAAAACAACTTTTGATGAAGACAATTTGCCTTGTATAGCAATGGAATACATAGAAGGCGAAGATTTAGGTAAATATTTACGGCGAATGGGGGTATTATCTGAAGCAGAAGCGCTGCAATACATTCAGCAAATTGGCGACGCTTTGAAAGTAATTCATCGTCGAGGTTTGCTGCATCGAGATATCAAACCCGGTAACATTATTATTCGCCAAGGGAAATCGGAAGCGGTATTAATTGACTTTGGTATAGCCAGGGAATTTATTCCCAACGAGGTGCAAAAACATACAGTTTATCGTACTCCCGGTTTTGCGCCACCAGAACAATACCAAGGCTCGGCACTACGAGGAGAGTTTATAGATGTTTACGCCTTAGCCGCTACTTTATATACCATTATTACCGGAGTTATTCCTCCAAGTGCCGAAGATAGAGGCAAAAAAACTTTATTAAAACCACCACAAGAATTAAATCCCCATATCAGCGATCGAACAAATCAAGCAGTAATGCGCGGAATGGCGCTAAATGCTAATTATCGTCCGCAGTCAGTTATTGAGTGGTTGCAATTACTCGAAAAACCAATACACGAAAATAAAAGTGCTTCCTCAGTACCTCCAACGCAAATTATTACGCCTACAGCGAAATCTATACTTCCTGACAAATGGAAATGCGTAAATACCCTTCAAGCACATACCAGTATGGTTCATGCAGTTACTATCAGCCCCGACGGTAAAATTTTTGCTAGTGGCAGCGACACATCTATTAAATTATGGGAACTTGAAAGCGGAAAACAGTTGCGTCAGCTAGGGGGTTGGTTTTCTTCACATTCAGGTATAGTTGATACCCTTGCCTTTAGTAACGATGGAGAAATTATTGCTAGTGGTAGTTGGGATGAAACGATCAAATTATGGTCTGTAAGTACGGGTAGACAAATTCGCACTTTAAAAGGTCATAATAGCGGTGTAAATACCCTTGCTTTTAGCCCAGATAATCAACTTCTGGCAAGCGGTAGTCTTGATTGTACAATCAAACTCTGGCTTAGAAAAACCGGGCGAGAAGTTGCTAATTTGACAGGACATTCCGCTTCAATTAGTGCGGTTGCATGGAGTCCAGACGGACAGTTTTTAGCTAGTGCTAGTGCTGACTACACGATCAAAATATGGCAAGCTACCGGCAGAGAAATTTGCACTTTGTATGGACATTCTTTATTCGTTAATTCCCTCGCCTACAGTCAAGATGGGACAATGTTAGTTAGTGGCAGTTCCGACAATACTATTAAGCTGTGGCAAGCTACAGGTAAAGAAATTCATACATTTACAGGTCACTCCGATGCTGTTTGGACGGTAGCATTAAGTCCAGATAGACAATTTATTGTTAGCGGTAGTTGGGATAAAACAATCAAAATTTGGCTTCTAAGTACGGGTAAAGAAATTTGTACTTTGCATGGTCATTCTAATTACGTTCGCTCAGTTGCCATAAGTCCCAACGGACAGACTTTAGTTAGCGGCAGCGATGACAGCACTATTAAAATTTGGCAACAGCAGCAGTAGCGAGAAAAAGGGTTAGGAGTTAGGAGTTAGGAGTTAGGAGTTAGGAGTTAGGAATTGGGGGATGGGGAGACAAAGAACATATAAAAAACAATTGTAGTGGGAGCATCTTGCTCCCTATTTTTCAATTACCAATTCCCAATTACCAATTACCAATTACCAACTACCAACTACCCATTCAAAATTAATAACTATCCTGAGATAGACATCCGATTTACTAAAAATTGGTTCAATGAATGACGAAACCGTTAAATTTAAACAATTCGTCTTATGAATTTTGGTTTTTTCGATATATTGTGGATTTTTCTACTGCTTTCTTCCATACAACCGATTTGGCAGAAGCGTAAAATGGAGTATCGTCGCTTCCGCAGTATTGATGAGTTTCAACAAAAACGTAAAAGTAGGACAATTCTACTAATCCATCGTCAAGAGTCTATAAGTTTTTTAGGCGTACCGATTTCGCGCTACATTACCATCGAAGATTCTGAAAAAATTCTTCGAGCAATTCGTCTAACTCCACCAGATGTTCCTATCGATCTAATTTTGCACACTCCCGGTGGTTTAGTATTAGCAACCGAACAAATTGCCAGAGCTTTGATTCGCCATCAAGCCAAAGTAACTGTTTTTGTACCGCATTATGCAATGAGTGGCGGTACAATGCTTGCTCTGGCAGCCGATGAGATAGTTATGGATGAAAATGCGGTACTTGGGCCAGTCGATCCTCAACTTGGTAATTACCCTGCTGCAAGTATCATCAAAGTTGTTGAAGATAAACCCATCGGTGAAGTTGATGACCAAACCTTGATTATGGCCGACTTGTCGCGCAAAGCCATAAATCAAGTACAGCGATTCGTCAGAACTTTACTTCAAGATTGCATACCCAAACAAAAAGTTAAACCAGAAAATATCGAAAATATAATTCAAGCTTTAACAACCGGACAAGTTACCCACGATTACCCAGTCACCGTAGAAGAAGCAACGGAAATGGGGCTGCCCGTCACCGCCGGACTGCCCCGAATAGTCTACGACCTGATGGAGCTGTACCCGCAACCGCAAGGTGGAAGACCTTCAGTGCAGTACATCCCAATGCCTTATGATGACCGCCGTCCGCTCCTTCCGGTTCCCAAAGGTAGACCAATGGAAGAGCCGAACGGTTAAAAAGATGGGAATAGGGCATTGGGCATAGGGGATTGGGCATGGGTAATTAGTAGTTGGTAGTTGGTAGTTGGTAGTTGGTAGTTGGTAGTTGGTAGTTGGTAGTTGGTAACTCCTAACTCCTAACTCCTAACTCCTAACTCCTAACTCCTAACTCCTAACTCCTAACTCCTAACTCCTAACTCCTAACTCACCTTTAATTTTCCGGTGTTTCCGTAGGTGTTGGAGTTGGTGTTACCTCTTCTTCATCTTCGGGTGATTCGGTTGGTGATGGTGTGGCTTCTGGGATTACAGGTGTTGGCGTTACTTCTGGTGTCGCTGTTGGTGATGGTGTTGGTTCTGGAGTTGTTGTGGGTTGTGGAATTGGCGTTACTTCTGGTGTCGCCGTAGGAGTAGGAGTCGCTCCTGGCAACACAGGAGTAGGTGTCGCTTGTGGTATTACAGGTGTTGGTGTTACTTCTGGTGTTGCTGTTGGTGATGGTGTTGGTGTTGCTGTCGGTGTTGCTGTCGGTGTTGGTTCTGGGTTCTCCTTCGCTTGTTGATTGAGTCTTTGCCGCAAAGCTAAATCGGCGATTCCACTTTGTTCGACTCCTAACTGTTCCTGGTAGCTCTTAACTACTTCTTGGGTTCTTGGCCCGTAAAACTGATTGATAATTAACTTAGGATCGGGATTTGCAACTAAGTTCAAGTTGTACTTGAGGCTTTTAACAATTTCGGCAGCCAAATTTTGAGTGTTTGGCCCTGCTATACCGTCAACTCCTATTTTGTATCCTCGTTGAAATTCGCGAATTGCTTTTCTAGTTTGAGCATCTGTGAGAGGTTCTTCCGAGACTTTGACGTTATACCCCAATCCGTACAATACAGAACGAAATTCTCGTGGAGTATAATTGCGCTGACGAGCTGCAAAAACCGTACTTGAAACTGCGGCACCGCTTACAATAAGGCAGGCAACCGCTACACTAATGTTCTTATTACTAAACTCACACCACATGATTAAAACTCCGAGTCATTAAAATCGGCGTATTTTTAAGCCGTACAGCTGCATTTTAAGTTTATTTAAGCTATTTTTATCAATTTTTTTCTTTAATTTTTAATCATTTTTCTATCG
>JBCCLY010000465.1:0-4106 GCA_039026655.1 Cyanobacteria bacterium P01_C01_bin.38
CCTGCATGGATATTATCAGATCGCAGTAATAATCAACTCTTTCTAAAGATGCATTTTGGGGAGAAAACACGCGATCAAAACTATTCCTAACGTTTAGCCAGCGTGCTTCTAATGCTGCTGCGGCTAAATCGGACTTGGATTTGAAATAATGATAAAAAGCACCTTTAGTAACACCAGATTGCGTACAAATTTGGACAATTCCCACGCAATCGTAATTATTCTCCCAAATTAAATCTAAAGCAGTTTCTAAAAGCTTTTGTTTGGTTTCTTTATGTTCTACAACAGTTGCCATAATTAAACGAATATATATGATTATCTATCATACATACCAGTATGAATGTTTGGCAAATTTTGGAATTGGTAATTGGTAGTTGGTAATTGGTAATTGGGGGTTGGGCATGGGGCATTGGGCATTGGAATTTAAAATTGCCTAACTCCTAACTCCTAACTCCTAACTCCTAATCCCTAACTCCTAACTCCTAACTCCTAACTCCTAACTCCTAACTCCTAACTAGATAAAAGGTTTTTGGGAACGTTTTCTGGTACTGTCCATTGATAGATTGTATAGGTGCCACCATTTTTACCTCTTACTCGCTCAACTCTGTCTGGTTTCCAGTCTCCCATGTCGAAAGCGTGGGAAACTATGCGGGTACCGGGTTTTAGCTCTTGCAGTAATTTTGGTCGTAATTTCAAATTGATGGAAGGTAATAAATAGAGGGTTACTACTGTGGCATCGCTTAAATTTGTTTTAAATAAATCTTGCTGCAAGAAATTGACTTTATCGCTTACACCGGCTTTTTCTGCGTTGTCTTTACTTTTTTGAACTAACTCTGGATTGATTTCTACACCAGTGGCTTTTTTAACGTTGTATTTTTTCACGGCAGTAATAGGGATACGCCCATCGCCGCTACCCAAATCGTAAACAATATCGTTGCTAGAAACCTTAGCAATTTTCAGCATTTGCTCGACAACTTCAGTTGCTGTCGGAACATAAGGTACATCTGCACGCGGTGTTTCTGATGTAATTACTGATGGTGTACTGGCTTGTGATGTAGAGCTTGATTCGGCTTGAACACTTTGTTTGCTACAGCTAATGGCTCCTAAACTGGTAATAGCCAAACCAATAACAATTAAAGCTTTGAATTGATTCATAACTCACTCACCCCAAATTCAGTTGCAATTACAATCCCATATAAATGTGACACAGAAATGACATAGAAAGAAAAAGTTAGGAGTTAGGAGTTAGGAGTTAGGAATTAGGAGTTAGGAATTAGGAGTTAGGAGTTGTGAGTTATGAGTTAGGAGTTGGGAGTTGTGAGTTATGAGTTAGGAGTTAGGAGTTGAGAATTAAAACTACAATTGTTTATTGATAATTGATGATTGATAACTGAAAATGCTCTACTTTATCGCTTTATTGCCACCGCAGGATATTCAAGATTACGCTACTGAGATTAAGCAGTATTTTGCTGACAATTACGATAGCAAGCACGCTTTTAAATCGCCACCGCATATTACTTTGCAACCTCCTTTTGAATGGGATTCGGGTAAGTTAACTGACTTGGAGGAATGTTTACAGAAGTTTGTTAGGGGAAGAAATTCAATCCCAATAACCCTTGATGGTTATAATGCTTTTGCTCCTCGGGTTATATATATTGATGTAGTTAAAACTTCAGAGTTAATGAATCTGCAAGCTGATTTAATGGTTTATCTCGAAAGTAATCTGGGTATCGTGGATAAGGTTGGAAAACTCCGGGGTTTTACTCCTCATATGACGGTTGCTTTTAAAGATTTGAGGAAAAGTGAATTTAAAGCAGCTTGGGTGGAATTTGAAAACCGGGAATTGCATTTTGAGTTTAATGCAGAAAAGTTGACGTTGTTAAAGCATGAAAATAAGAAATGGAATATTACACAAGAGTTTTATTTTATAGAAGGGAGTAGGGAATAGGGAATAGAAAAAAGGGGTGTTGCTAAATTAAGCTTTATTCTTATTGATAGAAACTTTTTCAATCTTAAGGATGATTTTTTTCAAAGTTAGTCGATTTGTATAAATAAGATATAGAAAGGTAAATTAAGAATACTTATACTACCTATGCTTAATCTAGTTAACTTTTTACAAAGAATTAATCATGGAAACCAAGCAGGCTTACGAAGCAAAAGTAAAGGCTCAACTCGATCAATTCAACGCTCAAATCGAGCAAATGAAGGCGAAAGCGGCTGAAGCTAATGCTGATGCTGCAATTGAGTATAATAAAGCGATCGATGATTTAACTGCTAAGCGCAATACGGCACAAGCAAAATTAGATGAAATTGGCAAAGCTTCTGAAGATGCTTGGCAAGATTTGAAAGTAGGTTTTGAAAGTGCTTGGAACGATCTTAATGTTGCTTTCAAGAGTGCAATGGATAAGTTTCAGTAATTTTTTCCAAGAATAAAAATAGATTAAATTTAAGATTCCTTAATGCCCTAGCTTTAATAGTTAAGGCATTTTTCGTTTTATTAATACTTACGCAACCGCAACGATAAGATCCCCCCAACCCCCCTTATAAAGGGGGGCTTTATGTAATTCCCCTCAACTCCCCTTATAAAGGGGGGCTTTATGTAATTCCCCTCAACTCCCCTTATAAAGGGGGGCTTTATGTAAGTTTTATTTATATAAATATGTGAATCTAAAAGTTGTAGTTTATTTAACATTGTAGCTTAATTGAATTGTCATAGTTAAGTATATTTCCGGAAACCCCAACAGAAGAATGTAGTTATGAAAGCATAAAAGATACAATAACTTAACAGATCATGACTACTAGCTTTATTGTGTTGGAAGAAAATGCAACTGGATTAAAAGTTACTAAGTTGCAAGCCGCTTTAAAACAGCTTAATTTCTATTTTGGTGCTGTTGATGGCGTTTTTGGTGCAAAAACTAAAGCTGCTTTAATTAAGTTTCAACAGCCTTATAGTCATCTTCCGTCGAATGGAATTGTTGATGCAGAAACGATTTTACAACTGGATGAAGATGTATGGTTGTCTGGAAAAGAAGTTTTACGGGAAGGTAGTACGGGTGATGAAGTCAAAGCGCTTCAAGAGATGTTTAGCGCTTATGATTTACAAACTTTAACGGCTGATGGTTATTTTGGTAGAAAAACTAAAGATGCTGTAATCTGGTTTCAACAGAATTGGAGTTTGACAGCGGATGGTATTGTCGGTAAACAAACTTGGGCTGCTTTATATCGGCATCAAGTTCATGATGTGCCTTACGAAGATAGAGTTGATGCTTTTTTCGGGAAATTAAATACAGATACATTTATTAAATTACCATTAAACAAAGGCGATCGAGGACGCGATGTTTTAGTTTTACAAAAGTTTTTAAATTACGTTTCCGGAAGTGCCAGTGGAATTTTAGAAGATGGCGATTTTGGATCGGTAACAGAACAAACTGTTAAACACTTTCAGCAGAGCAATGGTTTAACTGTTGATGGATGTGTGGGAATGAAAACTTATCAAGCGATGATTTCTCAAGGTTTAAATCAGCAGTTAATAGATCAAATTTTAAGTTACCGTTACGGTAAATTATTGAATTTTACTCAAGGGAAGGAGTATGAAGTTGTAGAAGATGCAGTAGTAAGAGGTGAATCAGTTATTTATAGATTTGATGTTGAACCCGCTCAAAATTTTAGAATCGAAATTACTTCTCTAGAAAATAACGCTGTATTTGAATTATTTGGATATGGCGATGGTAATACTTATGTTCAAGAAGCAACTGATTGTCAGGTTTTCTTAGAAGCTGGTAAATATTATATTAATGTAGGTGGCACTCGCGGTAATGCTACATATAAATTAAAAGTAGAATCTATAATTGGATGTTAGTTGGAAAATTTACCTTCATACTTTTCCGTGGAGGGAATTTGAATAATAGGGAGTAGGGAATAGGGAATAGGGAGTAGGGAGTAGGTAGTAGTAGTAAGAAGTCATTTCGATCAAAAATATTAGTAATTACAGGATGGATTATTTTATGAAAAAGTTAGTTATTGCATCTATTTTGGTAGCAAGTCCGTTTTTATGGTTGCTGAATAATAAAGTTTCTGCAACTCCTAAACAAACGATTTCTCAATCAATA
>JBCCLY010000466.1:0-4082 GCA_039026655.1 Cyanobacteria bacterium P01_C01_bin.38
TAATGAACCATTTTCTGTGTTTGTCAAAAGTAAATTAACTAACTGGCGGTAAACTGGCTCGACGTTATCGCGGAAAGAAAACTGCACATCTGAATTGATGCTAAGTAAATCATCACGTACTAATTCTAAAGTATTGACAGCAGCTTGATAATTAGCAACAGCTTTTTGTTTTTCTCCTTGAATATTTGCTAATCTTCCTAATTGCCATTGCCACTGATAAGCGATACTTGGAGCTTCTGAAGGTTGAGCAAATAGTAAAGCTTCTGAAGTTAATTTTTGAGCAGTTTTAAGATTTTGGTTTTTTGAATTAGATTTATTTTGCCGATTTTGAACTGCTAAATATTCATACAAACTACCGCGATTACCAATTGCATAAGATTTTGCTCTTTTATCTGCTAATTTTTCGGCAATTTCTACAGAGTCTTTCAAGATATTATCAATTTCTTGCCATGAAGAATTTTGTGTAAGCTGCGGTTGCTGATTTAAACAAGCTAATTCACGAGCTAAATTAATTTGAGCATAAACTTTTGTGCGACTGGATGGTAATTTAGATAAGTTAATATTTTTAGATGCTTGTTTTGCAGTTGTAAATTTTCCCGTATCTGTCAATAAACTTAAACGATTGAGTTGGGCTTTTGTAGTAAATTTAGAATTATGTGAATCTATTACTTGTTGATAAGCTTTATCAGCTTGTTCGTAAAATGGTATCGCTTTTGATGGTACGGTATTTATATTACATTGCCAGGGTGTTACTTTATTTTTAATGGTTTTTTGATTTCGTTCAAATTCCAAATTTCCCCTTGCATAAAATGTATTTCCCAGACTCAGCCAGGTTTTAGCAGCAATAGGTTTATCTTTATTTATAGCTAAAGCTTTTTCTAAAGCTGTTTGAGAGCCTTTCAAATCACCAGTTGCGCGTAAAATATCTCCCAAACTCAGCAAAGCTGGTGTTTTCAAAGTTGCTGGCAATGTTTCAACGCTTTGCTTTACTTGCTCTACAATAACTCTTGCTTGCTGATACAATCCCAAAGATTGCAACGCTTGGATTTGGTTGATTTGATTTTGAATTAATCCAGAATCTTGATTTAATTTCTGATAAACTTTACCAGCCAACTGCCAATATTTTAAAGCATTCTCTGGCTCAGAACGTGTAAATAAAAGTTTTCCATAAATATCTAAAGATGGCGCTAATATTTGTAATTTTTGATCTGAAAATTCGCTGATTTGTGATTTCTCATTATCAAAACCGATAATTTGCAAACTTTGATTTATTGTTGTTTCTGCTTGCTGCAATTCTCCCAATTCCTGATAAGCCAGAGAAAGATTGCTTAAAGTTACAGCTTGATTAAGTGTATCTTCTGATTGTCTAAAACTATTAACAGCTTGCTGTAATTTCTCAATCGCTTGTCTATACTGTCCCTCATCGTAATAGCTTTTCCCTTCTCTTACTATTTGAACTACGGGTAGCGGAGTTTGAGATAATACCGGAAATATCTCAAATGTAACTAGAAAACTAATTAAAAATAAAACTACTCCTACTCTCTTAACCTTCTTCCTCTGCGCCCTAAGCGTCTCTGCGGTTTTATTATTCCTAATTCTCTTAAAAACGAGTAATGAGTACTTAGGCAAAATTAATTTTACATTTGTCATTGCGAGTTGAACGGAGTGAAACGAAGCAATCCCAAAACTCTGAGATTGCTTCGCTGTCGCTCGCAATGACATAAATAATTTTGCATAATTTGGTATATATTTTTTTAACGCAGAGGAGCGCGGAGGTAAGCGCAGAGGAGCGCGGAGTTTTTGACGAAACTGTTTTAAAAGGCGTTCCACTGTAAGGAGAATAGCAAACCGTTTTCTTGCCATGTTCTGTTCCTCGAATCTATATTTGTTAAGGGAATACCATAGTCTAAACGAGCGATAAAATCGTTTTGGTTGCGCCACTGTAAGCCCATTCCTAAAGACACTAAGGTACTAGTGCTGGGATTTTCGATACCGGAATTATTCCAAGCTGTGCCAATATCGAAAAAAGGAATTATCTGTAAAATACCTGTCGGTGCAGACTTATTTCCAGTGCGAAGAATCGGTATTTGCACCTCGGCAGAAGCAAAAACACCGTTGTCGGCAAGCAATTGATTCTGACGATAGCCGCGCACGCTCCCCAATCCACCTACGGAAAATTGTTCGGAAGATAAAAGCCCTTTATCCGACAGTTGAGCATTTGCACGAACTAATAATAGAGTCTCTGGTGCTAAAACTCTTACCCATTGCCCTTGCCCTTGCCATGCAAAAAACCTGCTGTCGGGCACGAATTCGCCGGTTTCGGGAATCCTTTCATTAATAGTTGAGTTGAAAGCATCTAAACCAACGCTGAATTGAGAACGAAATGCAATTACCTCCTTAGCGTTTTGTTGAGTCCAATCTTGGAAAAATCGCAGCGCAAATACGCGGGTATCTCCGTCATCATCGGCACCGGGAGACAAGGGGAAAGGTTCGTTTAATAAAGAAGTAGAGCTATCTCGTAAAGAAGTACTTACACCAACGGCTAATTCTCGGAAAGTTCGGTTTTTGATGCGACGACTCAAAGGTTGACGGAAAGAGATTTCATAAAAACTAGATTGAGACTCGATATCAGAACCATCACCGTCTTCGTTTATATCATCAAAGGGTGGCTCGATGACGTTGCTATCAGTAGCGTTGAAGCTAAAACGCAAAGTTCCATTTTGAGAATTGAGCGGTAAAGTATAGCTTGCATCTAAACTGTTACTGCCGTCGGTATTGCTGTAACCTAAATTCAAAGCATCACCTAACCCTGTAACGTTGCCTTCCCTAGCAAAAATCTGTCTCTGAAAACTTCCCACACTTGGCGATCGCCCGTTATCTATACTAAGGGTAGTATTAAAAGATTTGGCTTCTTTGAATTCTACATTTAAAACGCTCAAACCCTGACGGGAACCGGCGCTGAGTTGTGCGGATACCTGTTCTATTAAAGGGTTGAGACTGAGTAACTGTAACTTTTCTTGCAAACGATTGACATTTAGAGCTTTATCTGAGGAAACTCCCAAACGAGATTTAACATAGCTGCGATTGAGTCTTCGGGAACCTGTAACGTTAATTTCTTCTAATTTGCCTTCAATAACTCTAATGTTTACAATTCCTTTTTGTTGGTTGCGAGTAGCTTTGGGAATTGAAATAATTGCTCCGGAAGTGCTGTAACCTTCTGCTGCATAGAAAGCCGCTACTTCAGAAGCAATTTGCAGTAATTCTTGTAACGAGAAAGTCTTTTTTATTTTTATAAATTTACTTAAAACCTGTTGAGTTAACTTTTCAGACGAAAAAACGGTATTTCCTGTAAACTCAAATTTCGTTACCGTAATAGTTTCTGTTGCAGGAAGGTTGTCTGATGGCGTAGGAGTTTGAGGGGAAGGTAAAACATTTTCCGGTGGCGGAGGTGGCGACGGATTAGGATTGGGAATTGGTACGGGTTGGGGATTTGGGGGAATTACATCCTGGGGTGGCAATTGCTGGGAGTTAGGATTAGTAACTTGAGCCTTTACAATACCCGCATTTAAAGTAGTAGTTATTATCAAACCTAAATGTAAAAATAACCACCAGCTTGATAAACATTTATTCATTTTTTATTATTTATCAAATATAGAATTGTTAACTTAAATAAAGTAAATTCAAGTTAATTGTAGATTTACCCAAATATTATTTTTTATTTGTACGGATATTATTAAGCAAAAACACTGAGATTGTCTAGTAGCTTTAATGAAATTAAATATTGTTTTAACTTTTATTGATATATCAAGCTATAGCACTCCTAAATCATTTGTGAGATTTTAGAAACCCGGTTTTTCCAAAAAACCGGGTTTCTGGCACCTAGCTTTCTCACGACTCATCGTGCGTATTGCTATAGTACCCCTATTGCTGATGAAGCAAGCAATTTTCAATTATTTCACTTTCATTCCCTTGCTGTAGCACTAGAATGATTAAGAGATAGCATATAAAAAATCGTTATCGTCGAAGCAGGAGGGTATAAAACCCCACCGTCTGCACGGTGCTAGTAATTGGTTGGGGTTAAA
>JBCCLY010000467.1:0-4082 GCA_039026655.1 Cyanobacteria bacterium P01_C01_bin.38
ATACTTTGGTTCCCAACCCAAAACTGCAAATAACAAACACCAGTAAAAAAATAAGGTTGTGTGACTCCAAACATTATCAGTAGCCATTCCCACAAGCATCGCCACAAAGATAGCTATCATAATTGAAGCCAGTTTGCAACGCGGACTGGATAATTGAGAAGACTGCAAAATATTAACTAGCCGAAGCATTTTTATTCCTAAAAATACCACAAAACTAGTGAATCCGATAATTCCTGTTTCTACCAGATACCGAAGATAATCGTTATGAGCATAATTTTGATAATAAGTTAGATACTTACTCGTACCCAATCCATATCCTAATAATGGTGATTCTTTCCAAGCATCTATTAAAAAAAACCATTGAGCAATTCGCCAATTTGCGCTATTACCATCTCCAAATGCTAATAATATTGTTCGAGATATATCCAAATCTTTGTTAAATAGCGGTGTTTCTAAAACTGCATTTAGCTTTTCGAGACCAAATTCTGTATTCACGAATAAGTAAAATACAAGTACAATCAATAAAATTCCCCCAATTAACCTTAAAATATTTAATTTAGGCGCAATCAAAGCAATAATAAATACAGTAAACATTATTAAGCTAGTTAACGATCTACTCATCACCATTAAAAAAGCAGCTAATCCTAAGAAAATGAACCATCTCCAGCGATGAGTTGCATGACCTAATTTCCATAAAGTTAAGCAAATAAATAGAAATAAAAAGCTTCCAAAAGCGCTAGGATGTCCGATAGTTGAACTTAGAAAATTTGCCCGAGCAAGCTCTCCTGGAAGTAGCGAAGGTGTAAAAAGCTGTAATAATCCTACCGTTATCGGCACGATGGTACTGAAAAATAAAGCAGAAATCGCTTTTTGCGGATGAATTCTTCCTTTTAACTGCATCACCAGCAGATATACCATCAACCAAGAAAAGATTCTCACCCATTCTCGAATTCCGTCTATTAAATAGGTTTTTCCTAAACTACCCCAACCGACTATTGGTAGCATTATCCATATTGCTTGAAATGCTATCCACGCCGCAAAAATCCAGAAAAATTTGTCAGTGTGAACTTTTTTTCCGATTAAGATTTGTACTATTACATAAAGTATAGTTAGCGCATCCAACCCAACTGCAAAAGCTGCCGGTACTTGTTGTGCGGAAAAAGGATCTAAGGAACTACGTAATACTAATAAAGTTAATACCGCTTGTTCAAATCGAGCGAAAAAGAATATCAGTACAGCGATTACACCCAAAACCAAACCGATATAAATCGGTACCGCACCAGCACCAAATCCAACCGCTAAACCAATTAAAACTCCTGCCAATCCAATCGCTAGTGACGTATAAAAAGAAGCATTTAATCTATCGCTTAACATTTTTAATTCTTCATTACTTTTAATTAGGGAGTAGGGAGTAGAGAGTAGGAGTTAGGAGTTAGGAGTTAGGAGTAGCAAGTAAAAACCGATTCATTCCTTACTCGTTACTTGTTACTCGTTACTCGCTACTTTAAAAATCTCCCCATCACCTTCTTCCCCCGGAAGTCAATTCTCTTGTCGGCTGATAACTTTTAACGGGATAGCGGTAATATTTTTCTGTGAGATTGGACATTCCATTAACTACTACTCCTAAAATCGGGATGTGATTTCCAGTCAATTCCGATACCGCTTTTTTCAACATTTCTTTATTGGTAAAGCTTGGACGTGTAACTAAAACTACTCCATCGCTGTATTTACCTAAAGTTGCCGCATCCGCACAAGCGCTGACTGGTGGAGTATCTATTACAACTAAGTCATATTCTTTGGCTGCTTCTTCTAATATTGATTTCATTGCGGGAGATTCTAGCAGTTGGGAAGGTCTTCCGTGGAGTTCCCCGCAAGTTAAGACATCTAAGTTGTCTACGTCGGTTTTTTGTATCGCATCTGTAAATCTTCTTCTGCCCTCAATTATCTCAGTTATCCCTGGCTTTGGTGGTAAATTAAACAAAGTGTGCTGCACTGGTCTGCGTAAATCTGCATCAATAACCAGTGTTTTTCGAGACAGCATCGCCGAAACTGCTGCTAAGTGAGAAGCGACTACCGATTTACCTTCACCAGAGATAGTGCTGCTAACTACGATTTTTCGCAACTCTTTATCGCTACGAAACTCTAAAGTTTTAAACAGCATTCTGTAAGGTTCTACCAGCCCAACTTGGTCTAAAAATCTATCTGAAGGTTCTAATACTAAAGTTTTTCCCGGTAAACGAGGTAATACTCCTAATAACGGTAAATTGAGTAATTCTTCTGCTTCTCTCGCATCTCGGAGAGTGTTATCCATCAATTCCAGCAGCAAGATAACGCCAGTTGCTAAAATACCTCCAAAAACCGCAGCTAGTGCTAAAACTACAGGTTTTTTCGGCGAAGATGGCGATTCAGGAACTTCAGCTGATTTAATTATCCTAATATTGCTTACTTTTTGCGCTTGAGCAATTCTTGCTTCTTCTAACTTGCTTTGCAAAAATTTTAAAGTTGAAGCAGCTTCTTCCTTTTGGCGCACGAGCGCAGTTAAAGGTTGCTGTTTAACTGGCAATTGAGCCACACGAGCTTTCAACTGTGATGTTTGTGCCCGCACGGTTGCTAATTTCTTTTCAATCGCTATGCGTTCAATTTCATTGGTAATTAATTTAGAAGTCAATTCTTGAGAAATTTCATCGGAAGCTATTTGGTTTACGGGAGCGGATTGGTTTGACTGAGATACTTTCGCTAACTCTTGTTCGTACATTTGACGAAAAGCATCTCGTTTCTCGGCCAATTCTATTACTTGAGGATGATTGAAAGTAAATCGCAAACGTGCTTCCACAAATTGCCGTTCCAAGTCTGCTAAACTAGCCCGCATTTTAACTAGTTCTTCATCCAAACCACTACGAACCGAAGAATAAGCACTATTCAAACTTTGAGCATCAGTAATTTCTCGTAAAGAAGTTTCTTGCGATCGCACTTGTTCAAGTAGAGCGCTCAAGGTTCGTTCTTGCTCTTCAAGAGATCCCAAATTCTCTACTAAAGATTCAGTTTGCTCTTCAAAGGAAACAATACCGCTATCTTGTCTGTACTTGCTTTCAGCAACTTCAATTTTTTGCAAATTTTTTCTAGCAATTGGCAGTTGTTTATTTTCCAAAAACTCTTTTACTTTTGTAGCTTCAGAGCTAATAGCTTTAATATCGTACTCTACCATCGCTTGAGATACAGAATTAAGCAGTCTAGCCGCTAAAACCGGATCTTTATTTTCATAACTTGTTTGCAGAATATTGGTTGCAGGGACTATTTTTACGCTCAAATTTTTACGCAAATATTCCGAAGTCAACCCATCTTTACCAAAACTTTCTTGCGAGTCAACTTTGTAATTAGAATTAAATATGTTAACTGCTTTCTCTAAAACCCATTGAGACTTTACCAACTCTGCTTGATCGGCTAAAGGATTAGCACCACCAGGAGTAGCATTTGCAACTTGAGTTAAATCTCGACCTAACTCTGAAAGACTTACCTGCTTTTCATCAAGCATCAACCGCGCCGAAGTTTCGTAAACACGCGGCGTAACATTCAGGTAAGCAAAAGCCCCACCAATGACAGCAACAAAAGTAGCCACCGCAGGCAAACTTCGCCGCATAAAAACTGTTAGTAAGGATGAAATTCCTTTCTCCATTCGTATACCTTTTTTAAATAAGTTTTATTAAGGGACAGACAAGGGGACAAGGAAATGGAAGATTACCAATTACCAACTACCAACTACCAATTACCAATCCCCAATCCCCAATCCCCAATCCCCAATCCCACACTTCCTAATCTTTAAAAACTCCCGCTAATCCTTTTTCTTTGGTTATTAATTCAACGTGCGAGGGTGATAATAGGGTTTTATATAATTTCAAGGTTTCGTTTGTAATGTAGTCCCAGCTATAGTTATGGTTTACATATTGTTGGGCGTTTTGAGCCATTGCAGCCATGTGAGTTGAATTTTCGGTAGCCCAAGCCAATTCGTTGATGCAGGATTCTAAGGAACCAGCTTCAAAAAATCTGCCTCGCCCTCCGCCAATTAATTGCTTATGAGGTGGAAT
>JBCCLY010000468.1:0-4071 GCA_039026655.1 Cyanobacteria bacterium P01_C01_bin.38
AAAAAATGAACGAACGACGACGAAGAAACCGCAACCCCAAAGAATATCCCTGCCATATCTGCGGATGTGATGAATTTACCTGGGGGACTAGTGTAGGGGGTAGGGGTGCCGTTTATTTCCGTCCCGAAGGAGGTTGGTTCACCATTTCCGAACCACTTCATATTCGTAAGTGCGATAGCTGCGGTAATGCACAGTTCTTCGGTAATGTGTATTAATGGTACCTCAACACCAATAAAGAGGGAGGGAGGGAGTGAGGGAGAGGTAATTGAATGGGGTTTTTACCCCAACCAATTACTAGCACCGTTTAGACGGTGGGGTTTTAAACCCTGTATGTTTCGATAAAAATTAATTTATCTAAAACATTGACCAATTGGTTTAAGTTTGTTATTGTAATTTTATGAGCAGAGGACCAAACAAACAATTTGAGCCAGAAATGGTTTTAAGTAAAGCGATGGAGGTATTTTGGGCGCGGGGTTATGAAGCTGCCAGTCTTGCCGAGTTGTTGCAAAATATGGGCATCAGTCGTAAAAGTTTGTACGACACTTTCGGTAACAAGCAAGCTTTATTTCTCAAAGCTTTAGAGCATTACGCTCAAACTAATCTCCGTTCGATTAAGGAGCAGTTATCGGTATCGGGTTCACCCTTGGAGAATATCGAGCAACTTTTACTAAGTATGCAAAAAACTCACGGTAAATCTGGTAGCAAAGGCTGTTTGCTCGGTACCTGCACTGCTGATTTTGATACTAGCGATGTCGAAATTGCTCCGGTATTACGCAGTTATTTTGCAAGGTTGGAGAACATCTATTATGAAGCTATTTCTAGAGCTAAAGTAGCAGGAGAGTTGAGTAAGGAAGCTGACGCTCGCGATTTGGCAAGAATGTTGCTTTGTACGACTCAAGGAATGGCTTTGGTTGGTAGAGTCTTGGATAATGAAACTATTCCGACTAGTGTTGTCTTAATGACTATTAAGGCTCTGAAGCAGATGTAATTTTTTTTGCTTAAACTTAGACCGATTGGTTTATATTTTTGTTTTCATGTAATTAGGCAATATTTATGAAAAAGAGAAAATCAAGATTTTATATCAAAGTCGAAGCACAGCCAGAGGTTAGGGAATTTTCGAGAGGGGAAAAACAAGTTCTCCATGTTTGTGTCAAGTCGAACGATAACGAAGATAAAGCTTAAGTAATAAAAAAAGGAGAAACAATTATGGCACGTTTAACTAATAAGACTGCGGTAATCACTGGTGGTACAACTGGAATTGGATTTGCAACAGCGAAACAGTTTATTGAGGAAGGAGCAACTGTAATAATTACTGGAAGAGATTGGGAGAGATTGGTAAAAGCAGTTGAGAAGTTAGGGAAAAATGCAGTAGCAGTGCAAGCGGATGTGCTTTCTCTGGCTGACTTGGATAGATTAGCAGCTAGAGTCAGTGAAGAATTTGGTACATTGGATATTCTGTTTGCGAATGCTGGTAGCGGTTACTTTTCACCATTAGAGCAAGTTGATGAGAAATTTTACGACAATCAATTTGATATCAACGTTAAGGGTGTTTTCTTTACGGTACAGAAGTTAGTAGGATTATTGAAGCCGGGAGCAAGCGTGATTCTTAATGCTTCAGCGGTTAATCAGAAAGGTGTAGCTACCGGAAGTATTTATTTTGCCACAAAAGCAGCGGTGCGCTCCTTTGCTCGTTCCTTCGCTGCGGAATTGGGTTTCCGTAAAATTCGGGTTAATTCCCTTAGCCCTGGTATTGTGAGAACTGATTTTCAGAATAAACTTGATTTACCCGAAGGTGCATTTGAAGGATTTATCGATGCAGTTGTACAGACGGCACCTTTGCACAGAGAAGGGGAAGTGGATGAAATTGCTAAAGCTGCGGTATTTCTGGCTAGCGATGATTCTTCTTACATGACGGCTAGCGACGTGGTTGTTGATGGTGGATACATGAATGTTTAACACCATATTGTAGAGACGCGATATTATGCCCTGGCGGGCACGCTGCGCTAACGCGTCTCTACATTTGTGAATATATCGCATTACAAACTGTTCCGATTGCGGTAGAGAGGATAATCTGTTAATTATTCCCATAGATAAAAATTATAGGAATTGCAATTATGAGTAAACCAGTTTGTGTAGTAGTTGGTGTTGGTGCGGGTAACGGCGAATCTTTTGCTCGTAAGTTTGCGGGTGAAGGTTATCAAGTAGCAATGTTGGCTAGGAATATTGATTATTTGCAAAAATTGAGTCAAGAAATACCACTATCTAAAGCTTATCAATACGACGTTACAAAGATTGATAAAGCAGCAGAAGTATTTAATCAAATTGAATCAGAAATGGGTACAGTATCAGTATTAGTTTATAACGCCGGTGCAGGTGCTTTTGCTAATATTGATGATGCTAGTGTAGAAGATTTTCAACGTGCTTGGGAAGTAAATAGTAGAGGTTTATTTGCTGTAGCTAAGCAGGTTATTCCCCAAATGCGTAAGATTAACGGAGGTAATATTGTAATTATCGGAGCAACTGCTTCTATTAAAGGAGGTGCAAATTTCACTCCCTTTGCTTCAGCAAAAGCCGCTCAAAGAAGTTTAGCGCAATCGATGGCGAGATACTTAGATCCGCTTCATATTCACGTTTCTTATATTATTGTAGATGGTGTAATTGATTCCGAAAAAACTCGTCAATGGATGCCAGATAAATCAGAAGACTACTTTATGAAATCCGATGATATTGCAGATTCAGTATTCTTTTTAACTCAACAAAAACCTTCCGCTTGGACATTTGAATTAGATTTACGTCCGTTTGGGGAAAAGTGGTAATTAATAATTGGGAATTGGGGATTGGGCATGGGGGATTGGGCATAGGGCATGGGGCATGGGGGATTGGGCATAGTTAGAAGCGATGATTTAGAAGTTATAGGTAGCTAATAATTTTTATTATCGCAGCATTGCTCAACCGTTTATTACTTACTCGTTATTTCGCTATTTCGCTACTATGAAAAATCTCCCAACTACCAATTATCAACTACCAACTACCAACTACCAACTACCAACTACCAACTACCAATCCCTGATACTTACTTTTAGGTAACTACTTTACTTTATTAAACATTTTTATTACAGTCATGAGCGTAGAAATGCTTGTATGAAAACACATAAAAATATTTATGGCTAAGATTGCGATTGTTTATTTTTCTGGAATGGGGCACACTCATTTAATGGCTGAAGCCGTTGCTGCTGGTGCTAAAAAGGTTGAGGGTTCCACGGTGGATTTGTTGCGTATTACTGGGGAGCAAATTACTGATGGACGTTGGCAAGATGATGCGATGATAGAAAAGTTGAATCAAGCTGATGCAATTATATTTGGCTCTCCGACTTATATGGGTGGAGTTGCAGGACAATTTAAATGTTTTATTGATGGTGCGGGGGTTTGGTTTGAGCAGAAATGGAAGGATAAAATTGCCGGAGGTTTTACTCATTCGAGTTCCCCTAGCGGTGATAAGCAGGGAACTTTACTTTATTTGGCGATTCATGCAGCACAACAAAGTATGATTTGGATAGGGCCAGGTGAGTTACCAAGTCATTCTCAAGGTAAAGATGATGGTATAAACCGTTTGGGTGCATTTATGGGAGTAATGGGACAATCTGCACTTGATATGAGCGGTAAACCACCAGAAATAGATTCTGGGGATGCTTTGACAGCAGAAAATTATGGTGAAAGAATTGCTTTAGCTGCTCAGAGATGGCAGAAGTAATAATTTATTCTCAGTAGTCAACCATATTAATATAAGGGGTAAAAGGGTTTGTAGTAAGCGATTTATCGCGACTATTTAAGACGCGCATTCCCAACTACAAACCCTGTCAAATTTATGCTCAATTTTAACGAAAAATCGGTTTTAGATAGTTGGAATAATAATGCATCTGCTTGGATAAATACGATTGAAAATGATCAAATAGAAAGTCGGAAGTTAGTGACTAATAAAGCTATTGTTGATGCAATTGTAAGTTATTCTCCTGCAACTATTCTTGATATCGGATGCGGTGAAGGTTGGTTAACTCGCGAATTAACTATTAG
>JBCCLY010000469.1:0-4064 GCA_039026655.1 Cyanobacteria bacterium P01_C01_bin.38
ACCTAAAGTAGTTACAGGTTGGCGATCGAACTCTCCCGTTGTGGGATTTTTGCGCCAGATTTTCACGGTATTATCGCGACTAGCAGAAGCTAGCAAACTACCATCAGGACTAAAAGTCAAACTGGTAATGCTTTCATCGTGCGCTTTTAAAGTTTGTAATAAACTGCCATTAGTACGCCAAATTTTGACGCTTTTGTCGCGACTTCCCGAAGCTAACAATTTTCCATCTGGACTAAAACTGACATCCCAAACAATATCTTGATGTGATTCTAAACGGTTAACTTCGGTGACTCCGTAAACAGCTTGCTGTAAAGCAGTGATGACTCGCATTTTAGTATCCGGCTGTATTCCATGCCCGCTTTTAAGCTTTCTCCAAGCACGCAAACTTTCAACCAAAGCATCAAATTCTTTGTTAGAAGCAAATAAAGCTTCAGAAGCAGCAGTCAAGGCACCGATTTTAAAGTTATTTTCGCTACGTTCGGCGCGTAAACTTTCGCTAATTGCAGCTTTCTTTTGCAAATCCGCTTGCCACCACAAACCGCCAATTGTGGCAGACATTACCGCTAAAGCGAAGCCAGCCACACGTGCTTCTCTCAGCCGTTTTTGAAGGATGAAATTTAGTTTTTCTTGCGATAATTTTTGAGCTACTTCTGCTTTCGTTTTTTCAAAACGGATTTTTTCTAATTCAGCAACAATTCCATAGTCATTACGAACGCGAATTGGTTTGACTAAATAATCGTGAACTAGCTGGTAACGCTCTCCTGACTCTTGAAGTACTCGCAACACCAAACCGCTTCCGACAAGGATTTCTAATATTAGTTCTAAGGTACTTACATTGTAGGAATGCATAAAATCTTCTTGGATTTCCTCACCTCCTACCTTATATTGCTTGTTAGGCTGCTTCAAAGCTTTAGAAAAAGCAGAATCAATGTTTTGATTGATATTACTTAAAAAACTATCTGCTTGAGTTTTCCCTTTTTCTTTATATGCATCTTCTTCTCGGAAAATAGCAGTAACTAATTCAGCTTTGGTCTTAAGAGGTCGCGTACCTTTTTCATCGGTTAATTCAAAAAGTAACTTCCAACTTAATTCTTCGTTTTCTTGACCGCAATCGTAAATAACTTTTTCTAACCAATGTTGAACTAATTTTTCAGAACCACCGCTACGCTGATATTCTCCTAATGTAGTAATATTTTGAGCTTCTAATTGAGCGCCAACAATTTGTAATTCTATTGGATGTACTTGATGAGTTTCTCCTGCCAAATCTTCTACTAATTTATCAATTAATTCATCGCTTAATTGATAATGAGAACGTTCCGTAAGACTGTGGATAATACTATTCGCATCAAGGCACGTAAATTTACCCAAATAGTAACGAATATTTTTATCGAGAATATTTTTATTAATTACCCCCAAGTTGTAAGTATCGTTTTTTTCTAAGTAGCTCAAACGCTCAAATTCTAATAGATAATGCAGATAATCTTCCCGTAAAGAAAGAACAACTTTAACAAACGGGATATTCAGACATTTATTGAAAAACTTGTAAAATTCAATTCTTTGAGGCGTATCTTGCTTGACAAAGAAAAACTCTTCTAGCTGGTCAAAAATTAAAATTATTGTGTAATTGTTATCTGCTAATAACCGTAGTTTTTCTAGAATCACATCAACCGTGATTTCTATCGCCAATGATATAGAAGTTCGAGCAATAACCTGATTTAAACTGCGTCCTAAAGCTGTTATCCAATCAGTATAAACAGATAACACAATTGGCAAAGCCATACGTTCCCCAATCACATTTTGTTTTAATGCTGGAACTAAACCTGCTTTGATAATTGAACTTTTACCGACTCCTGATGGCCCATGAACCACGGTAAGTTTACAGTCAGCACGAGTCATTTTTTCCAAAAGATGATGCACATCTCGCTGTCTTCCCGAAGCTGCAATTTCTTGAGCAACTTGATCGGAGGTTGATGAGATTTTTTGCGGTTGTAAAACTGGATTTATTCTATAGCGCTGCGGCTGTAATTGACTCGCACCGATAAAAGCCCGAAATCCGTACTGATGTTCAATCTGAATTTTTTCTCGTTTGAGCTTAAAAGCTTCTAAATAATCGTGACGTTCGTAGAAATAAAGCGAGCGTAATTCTTCTACAATCTCTAGGTATAAAGAAGGTTCGTATTGAGCTTCACAAACAATTTTCGCCCATTCTAAAGTATTAACAGCTTCGTCCCATTCACCCAAATTTCGTAAAGTGCGTCCAAGCAATAGCAGATACCAACTTTCAGAGGAGCGAGATACATCCGGAACTTCCTCTGCAATAGAAAGGGCAGTCGAAGCTAATTCATGAGCTTTTATCCAATCAGATTTAGACGCAGCGACTACACAAAGAAATCCATAATCTTGAGCAACTAAAGTTGTGTTACTCAATGATTGATGTAGCTCTAAAGAGTAGGTCGCTAACTCTGATAAATCATCCCACTGTTCCAAACGTTGCAATACTTCACAAGCAGGATAAATAAATCTGGCGCTTAAATCTTTTCTTTTTATCGTTTCAAATATATTCAAACATTGCTTAAACCAATTCAAAGCATTTTGCCAGAAGCTGATATTGGCAGCAGGTTGTAAATCCGCCAAACGTCTATAACACAGTCCCAGGTGGAACATGACTACTGCTTGACGAACGAGGGAAGGGATGGGGAGAGAGGGGGATGGGGAGACAAGGAGAGAGGTAGATAATGGGATAGGGGTATAAGAAAAGGAATTCTCACCGTTCCCTATTCCCCTTCGGGTTGCGCCACTTGCTACAACGGAGGGAACCTCCGCAACGCAGTGGCTTACCTGTTCCCCGTTCCCTATCCACTGTTCCCTACTCCCTATTCCCTGCTCCCCATTCCAACAATTACTTTTAATTTCTTCTTCCCATAACTCAAGACTGCGTTGGTAATGTAGTAACGCTTCGTCGATATTGTCGTTTACATAGTTATCGCGCCCAAGAACAAATTCTAAACTTGCTTCTAGTTGAGGTTCTAATTTGATTTGGTACAGTCGCAGCAAGTCATTACGGGCTGATTCTATTTCTCGACGCTGCTGAGATTTAGGATCTAAAAGTAAAGCTGCATTTGATAAAAACTTTTGTGCCCCTGCTTCTATAACTTTGTCAAATAAAGATTGTGTTTGCTGCTCGATAAGATTGACTAAATCCGGAGCAGCCATTTCAAATTTAATTGTGGTTGCTGCCCAGCTTTTAAAATCAGGTGCGAATCGTGAAAGTGATGTCCCGACTTCATCTTTGAGCCATAAAACTATTGGAAAAGAAAAAGTATCGGCGTATATATCCCGTGCTTGATTAATACCGCTGAGTAAATCTTCTAATTTAGTAACAGACTCCAACCCAAATACCATTACAGCTGTCGGTAAACAATCTGTTTTAACGGCAGGTATATCCAAAAATAGTTCCGAGACTATGGTGGTGTGTAAAGCCTTGCACGAGGGAGATAAAGATACTTCTCGCAAATTTACATCTTTGGTTTGCGAGCGAATATTGTCTAATACTTGCTTGCATAACTCAGTGTAATTACACCGTACTAGAATCAGAGAAAATTGACCTTTGGATAGGGCGATCGCCCGAATCAGTCTTTTCAAGGAATGCTGATTGGAAATAGCAATATCCGTAAGAGTAGTATTTTTACTCATAGCTACAATATTTTTATTTGACGTTGTGTCAATTTGATTTTGGATTTCAGATGAACCAAGAGCTATTCAAATTCGATGCTTATTTAATCGGAAAGTTTAGCCAGTCCGATCTTGGGGTTTCCCTAATTAGATCAACTGGCGTGAGGTTGTAGATGTTCTTTCCCTCAAACTTTCCACAAATTTAGCTATCTAAAATACGTGAGATGACCTTATGTATAAATTTGACTGATTAGAATCACAAATATTTCAGATTAGAAATTTAAAATTCAAATTAAAATTCAAATTAAATAAAATTAAAATTAAATAAAAATTAAATTAAATTAAAATTAAAATTAAATCTAAATTATAAATTTAAACAATTTGTTGATTAT
>JBCCLY010000470.1:0-4048 GCA_039026655.1 Cyanobacteria bacterium P01_C01_bin.38
CCAAAAAATCCTTCTCTTCCAAAAGCTTGTTCGTAATTTGAGAAAAAAAGCATCATACAGCACTTTGCAGTTAAATGAGGTACATTCTTCTACTCCCTACTCCCTACTCCCTACTCCCTTATCACGATATGTTCTGTACCTCATTAAGATGAAATTCGCTGTAATTCAAATTAGAACCAGTTAAATCAGCTTCTGATAAATTAGACTTACTTAAATCAACGTTGATTAATTTAGCTTTGTGAAAAATCACACTAGATAAGTGAATATCTCTCAAATCCACATCTCTTAATTCAATTCCCGAAAAATCTCTTTCCCCTTCCTCATACCTTTTCAAAAATTCTTCTTTATCCATCTCAATATCAATAACATCCGAATATTATCTGATATCAGTTGTAACATTTGCTTTATTTAATTCAATATTTATTCAGTGTATTTTGAAAAATATTCGAGTGCGTTCAGCCGAATGGCTGCGGTTTTCGCCATTTATATAAATCTCCGAAACCTTTATAACTCCTAACCTATTAATCAAAACCAACCTACAAACTTTCTTCAATTCCTCAAAAGCTAAATTAATTACTAACATCTCTCTGCGCCCTCCGCGTCTCTACGCTTTAATAAATCCCAACATCCATCAACAACTAAATAACCAAATATAAATATTACAAATAATTTACAAAAAAATGAGCAAACACTTAACTAAAATGTCAAGTTTTGTAAACAAAAATTTGCTTATATTTATCGAATTGTGTCAGTTAGCCGACAAAACGCGCATTTGTAGCGAATATCTGATAAAAAATTCTTAATGCCGAATCCACAGAGCACGCATCATAGGAGTCAGGAAAAGCATGTTCACCCACGTCAAGTCCACCATCAGACACATCAAACCGGAAAATCTCGCTGGCCGACATTTGATTAAGGTGGTCTATGTCGTGTTAGAGTCACAGTATCAGAGTGCATTATCACAAGCTGTACGGACAATAAACGATAACCACCCCAATATTGCCATCGAAATCAGCGGTTATTTAATTGAAGAACTCCGAAGTGAAGAAAATTATCAGGAGTTTAAGAAAGATTTAGCAACTACAAATGTTTTTATTGCTTCACTTATTTTTATTGAAGAGTTAGCTCAAAAGGTTGTTGCAGCTGTCGAACCACATCGTGATAATTTCGATGTTGCTGTATGTTTCCCTTCTATGCCGGAAGTTATGCGTCTGAATAAGATGGGTAGCTTTTCTTTGGCGAATTTGGGACAATCCAAGAGCGCGATCGCCAGCTTTATGAAGAAGCGTAAAGAAAAATCCGGTTCTTCTTTCCAAGATGGAATGTTGAAGTTGCTGCGGACTTTGCCTTCTGTATTAAAATATTTGCCTGTAGAAAAAGCTCAAGATGCTCGTAATTTCATGTTGAGTTTTCAGTATTGGTTGGGAGGCTCTTCTGAGAATTTAGAGAATTTTCTTTTAATGCTGGCTGATAAGTATGTTTTAAAAGATGTCGATCAAAGCAATTTTGCGTTTGTAAAAGAATATCAACCGCCAGTTGTTTATCCCGACATGGGAATTTGGCATCCTTTAGCGACAACAATGTTTGAGGATGTCAAGGAATATCTCAACTGGTATAGCAGCCGTAAAGATATTTCTGACGATTTAAAAGATCCCTTAGCGCCTTGCATTGGTTTAGTATTGCAGCGCACGCACTTGGTAACTGGTGATGATGCACATTATGTGGCGCTTGTCCAGGAATTTGAAGCGATGGGAGCAAAAGTAATTCCCGTTTTTGCTGGTGGTTTGGATTTTTCTAAGCCAGTAGATGCTTATTTTTACGAAACTTCTGCTTTAGCGAAAAACAATAAGGAAGGAACTCCCTTAGTAGATGCGGTAGTATCTTTGACAGGATTTGCGTTAGTTGGTGGACCCGCCAGACAAGACCACCCGAAGGCGATTGACTCTTTAAAAAGGTTAAATCGTCCGTATATGGTCGCCTTGCCTTTGGTATTCCAAACTACTGAAGAATGGATGGAAAGCGATTTGGGATTGCATCCAATTCAAGTTGCTTTACAAATTGCGATTCCCGAATTAGATGGTGCAATTGAGCCGATAATTTTATCTGGTAAAGATGGCGCAACCGGAAAGGCGATCGCTCTACAAGATAGAGTGGAAGCCATAGCGCAAAGAGCAATTAAATGGGCTAGTTTACGACTTAAACCCAAACTTGATAAAAAGATTGCCATTACCGTATTTAGTTTCCCCCCAGATAAAGGTAACGTGGGAACAGCAGCATATTTAGACGTATTTGGTTCCATATACGAGGTAATGAAAGCTTTACGAAGCAATGGCTACGATTTACCCGAATTACCAGGAAGTGCCAAAGAGTTGATGGAAGAAGTCATCCACGACGCACAAGCACAGTATGCAAGCCCCGAGCTAAACGTTGCTTATCGGATGTCAGTTCCCGAATACGAAGAATTAACACCATATTCCCAACGCTTGGAAGAAAATTGGGGGGCACCTCCAGGAGAATTAAATAGCGACGGACAAAATTTATTAGTCTACGGCAAACAGTTTGGTAATGTATTTATAGGAGTACAGCCAACCTTCGGATATGAAGGAGATCCGATGCGGTTGTTATTTTCCCGCTCGGCAAGCCCCCATCATGGTTTTGCTGCTTACTACACCTACCTTGAAAAAATTTGGGGTGCCGATGCAGTACTTCACTTTGGTACTCATGGCTCTTTGGAATTTATGCCAGGAAAACAAATGGGAATGTCTGGTGAATGCTATCCCGATAGTTTAATTGGTACGATTCCCAATTTGTATTATTACGCTGCTAATAATCCTAGTGAAGCAACAATCGCCAAACGTCGCAGCTACGCCGAAACAATTTCTTATTTAACCCCCCCCGCAGAAAACGCCGGTTTATATAAAGGGTTGAAAGAATTAAGCGAATTAATTGGTTCATATCAAACCTTGAAAGATACCGGCAGGGGAGTACCAATTGTAGATACCATCATGGATAAAGCCCGGATGGTGAATCTTGATAAAGATATCGACTTACCGGAAATTAGTTCCAAAGAAATGTCCGCAGAAGAGCGCGATAACATCGTTGGTAAGGTATATCGCCGCTTAATGGAGATTGAATCGCGACTATTACCGTGTGGATTGCACGTAGTTGGTAAACCTCCCACAGCAGAGGAAGCGGTAGCCACACTTGTTAATATAGCTGGGTTAGACAGAGAAGAAGAAGGAATAATTAGTTTACAGCGGATTATAGGTAATAGTATTAATCGCGACATCGAAGAGATTTACCGCAATAGCGATAAAGGTGTTTTAGCCGATGTGGAATTGTTGCAAAATATTACTTTGACAACAAGAGAAGCAGTAGCAGCATTAGTTAAAGCTCAAACCGACGCAGAAGGAAGAGTATCCCTGGTTTCCAAATTGAATTTCTTCAATATGGGTAAAAAAGAACCTTGGGTAGAAGCTTTACATCAAGCTGGTTATCCCAACGTTGATAAAGAAGCAATCAAACCTTTATTTGAATACTTGGAATTCTGCTTGCAACAAGTATGCGCCGATAACGAATTAGGAGCATTACTCAAAGGATTAGAAGGAGAATACGTTTTACCTGGTCCCGGAGGAGATCCAATTCGTAATCCTGACGTTTTACCTACAGGTAAAAATATCCACGCATTAGATCCCCAAGCAATCCCCACAATGGCAGCGGTGAAATCTGCCAAAGTCGTCGTAGATAGATTGTTAGATAGACAAATGCGGGAAAACGGCGGCGAATATCCCGAAACCATAGCCTGTGTATTATGGGGAACCGACAATATCAAAACCTACGGTGAATCACTAGCACAGATAATGTGGATGGTAGGCGTGCGGCCGGTTCCAGATGCTTTGGGTAGAGTCAACAAGTTAGAATTAGTACCCTTAGAAGAATTGGGAAGACCAAGAATTGATGTTGTCATAAATTGTTCTGGTGTATTCCGCGATTTGTTTGTGAATCAAATGAATTTATTAGATAGGGGTGTAAAAATGGCTGCGGAAGC
>JBCCLY010000471.1:0-4029 GCA_039026655.1 Cyanobacteria bacterium P01_C01_bin.38
CGCTTGGGTTTGAACTTGTTTTAAATATAAATCTTGTTTTAAAGCAATACTAAGCTGCTCGGCAATTTGGCTAATAAATTCAACTTCTGAAGATTGCCAGTTACGAGGAGCATTACATTGATGAATACAAAGCAATCCCCACAATTCACCTTCTTCTAATAAAGGAGCAACAATATTAGCACGAACCTGAAATTGGTCTAAAATCTTTAGGTAACAATGCTTAAATTCCCCTTGACGAATATCGGCGATCGCGTTGACTCTACCTTGTTGATAAAGTGGGGCAAATTTTTCGCTAAAGCAGTGATCGTAAACCTTATTTGCAATAGCTGAAGTGCAACCATTAGCAACATCTTCGTAAATAAATTCTCCTTCCCAATCGGTTTTTGTATCAAAACGAAAAACCCCGACTCTATCAACTTTGAGAAGTTGACGTACTTGGGAAACGGTGGTTTTGAAAATTGTTTCTAAATCTAATGATTCACGAATTTTGGTGATTATTCCAGTTAATGCTTTTTGCTGTTCTGTTTGATATTGAGCTTCTAATAAAGTTTGATTGTGCTGTAGAGCAACTCCTAAATTATCAGCAATTTGACGGGTAAATTCAATTTCTTCTTGTTTCCAATTACGAGGATTAGCACATTGATGCACGCACAATAAACCCCATAAATCTTCTCCTTTCAGTAAGGGAACAACTAAATTAGCACGAACTTGGAATTGACCTAAAATTTTCTGGTGACAGTTGCTTAACCCTTCTGCGTAAATATCAGCAACTGCTTGTACCCTACCTTGTTGATAGTGTACCGCAAATTTATCTCCAAAAGTATGGTCGTAAACTTTAGCTGAAACAACGGAATCACAATTACAAGCAAGACTTTCCCAAACAAATTCTCCTTCCCAATCTTGTTCTGGGTGAAATTGGAAAACTGCTACCCTGTCAGCTTTTAACATTTGCTGAACTTCAGTCACAGTTGTTTGAAAAATCGTGTCTAAATCCAAAGATTCTCGAATCCTGGTAATTACCCCAGTTAATGTTTTTTGCTGCTTTGCTTGATTTCTAGCTTTCAATAATAACTCGTGCTGTCTTAATGCTATGCCAATTTGCGCTCCACTCTGGGTAATTATTTCCACTTCATCTTCAAGCCAGATTCTTGGTGCGGAGTTTTGATAAGCAGCAATTATTCCCCAAAGTTTTTCTCCTTGAAAAATTGGAGCAGTTGCAAAACTTTTTGCTTCAAGTTGTTCTAACAGAGCAATATGAGACTGCGTTAAATCGGCTTGATAAATATCATTAACAGTAAATGTCTCATTACGGACATAACGTCCACCTTGAGTCTCCTGTAAATGAGTATCGCTAATTGTAGGTTTAACGTTAAGTAAGGGAGTCAATCCTTCTGCAAAAGATTCAACAACAAAATTACCGCTCCAATCTGGATTAAAACGAAAAATAGCAACGCGCTCGGCTTGGATTAATTCTCTTAATTCTTGAGTTGTTGTTTGAAAAATAGTTTCAATATCTAAAGTTTTGCGAATTTTGTTAGCAATTTGAGTAACTACTTTGTCGCGTTGAGCCGATTGAGCTAATTTTGCAGCCTGTAATTCTAACTTTCTAAAATATTCGGCTTGTTGAATAGCAACAGTAAAATGTTCCGCAATTAAACGAACAAATTCAATTTCCGATTCTTTCCAATTACGAGTATCGCTGCATTGATGCACGCACAACAAACCCCACAAAACATTTTCTTGTAATAATGGAATAATAAGATTTGCACGGACTTGAAATTGAGCCAAAATATCAGCATGACAATCGCTTAAACCTGCTGCATAAATATCAGCAACTGCTTGCACTTTACCTTCTTGATAATGAATCGCAAACTGCTCCCCGAAACAATAATCGTAGACTTTCTTTGCGATTACCGAATCCCAACCAGATGCAACATCTTCTGAGACAAATTCTCCTTCCCAATCATTTTCAAGATCAAATTTAAATACGGCTACTCTGTCAGCTTTAAGTAATTGACGCACCTGAGTTGCAGTAGTTTGAAAAATAGTTTGTAAATCTAACGGTTGCCGAATTAACTTAATTACACTAAAAAGTGCTTTTTGCTGTTCAAATTGCTTTTGAATTTGAGCATCTAAGATATTGGAGTCAGATGTCGATGTCATAGTTTTGAATATAAATAAATTTTGATATAAAGGTATTTGCAATCAAATTTGCTGAAATAGAAATTAAAATTTGCTTATATGTACTATATATAACATAAGAATAAGATAAACTTCAGTAGTAAATAAATATTTTTAGCTAAAAAATCCAGCTATAAATGATATTGAGCCGAAGCTGGATGCTGCTTTGCTACTTGCTTAGATAAGAATCAAAAGTTATTTAAAATACTTTTTTAGCACTTTTTGAAAAGATATACCGTCGGTAATCAGCGCCAAGAGTATCATTTGTGCAACTTTTGCTAATGTTCTACGATTACAAAAGTACTTGCACGCAATTACATGAACAATTCTTCTACCGAACAAATTTGGCAAACTCCACCGCAACCTATTAATCAAATCCTCGAAGCAGCACCTCCACCCCAAATTAGGATTTCTCCTGACAGACTGTGGATGGTAGAGTTAGAACTGTCGCAGTTAGTTCCCATTGCTTTACTTTCAGAGCCAGAAGTTGCTGTAGCGGGTTTTCGTTTAAATCCGCAAACTAACGGCCCCGCTCGTCAGAATACTTACTACAGTATGAAGCTTAAAGCAGTGGATTCTCCCGAAAATACGAGAGCAGTAGAGTTGCCGGAAAATCCCCGCATCGGCTTTGTAAAATGGTCTGCTGATAGTCAAAAGCTCGCATTTACCTTAACTCAAGAAACAGGTTTAGAACTTTGGGTTTTGCACGTTGCGGGCTGTACCATCCAACGTTTAACCGAACCCGTACTTAATGCTGCATATGGAACTCCCTATCGCTGGCTTGATGATGAAACGCTAATTTGTAAATTTGTTTCTCCAACTCGCGGTGAAGCTCCGACTAAATCTAACGTTCCTAACGGCCCTTTAATTCAGGAAAACTTAGGCAGTAAAAAACCAACTCGAACCTATACAAATTTGCTCAAAAATGCTCACGATGAGGCATTGTTTGAATATTATTTAACTTCAACTTTAGAAAAAATAACTCTTGAAGGAAACCACACTCAATTAATTTCACCTTCTTTAATTAGTGAAGCTATACCTTCCCCCGACAGCAGTTTTATTTTAATTTCTAGCATACATAAACCATTTTCTTATCAAGTTCCCGCTGCCCGTTTTCCCAAACAAATATATGTCATTGATAATAACGGAAACCAAATTTATCAAGTTGCAAACTTACCTCTTGATGAAGAACGTTCTATCAAATTTGATGCGGTACGAAAAGGCAGAAGAAGAACATCGTGGCGCACCGATACAAAAGCTACATTAACTTGGGTAGAAGCACTAGATGAAGGCGACCCTACAATAGAAGTTGCCCATCGCGATGCCTTATTTATCCTTGAAGCACCATTTACCGCAACACCAAGCCAATTATGGAAGTCGGAATATCGCTTTAACTCCATAGTTTGGGGAAAAGCAGATACGGCGATCGCCTATGAAAAATGGTACGATACCCGTCGTTCGAGAACTTGGCGAATAAACCCAAATAATCCAGATACAACTCCACAATTACTATTTGACCGCAGTTTTGAAGATAAATACAATGCTCCGGGAACACCGCTAACAAAACAGGGAGACTACCGTTACCAAGTTCTACGCTTCGCACCTGACGGTCAAAGTATATACCTTAGCGGACGCGGTGCATCTCCTGATGGCGTATATCCATTTTTAGATAATTTAAATTTGCAAACCCAAGAAACTCAAAGATTATGGCAATGTCAAGATCCTTATTACGAACACATATTTGCCGTACTTGACGACGAAGCCCAACAATTAATTACCGTGCGTCAATCGCAAACGGAACCACCCAACTTAATAAGAGTTTATCGAAATAATAACCAAGAAAAGATA
>JBCCLY010000472.1:0-4023 GCA_039026655.1 Cyanobacteria bacterium P01_C01_bin.38
CTTTATTCCAAGTTTGGCAGGGATTGCAAGGTATTATTAAACGTTTTGCCGAAATTCTTGTAGTTAATAGAGGTTATTGCAGTGCCGCCAGCGTAATTCGCAAGACTTTTATTTCGGGAGAGCGTCAGATAGAACATTATTTCGATTTACCTAATCAAAGCCGACAGCTAGTTAGGGGAGAATATGATTGTTTAATTTATAATTTTGAACTTCAGCGGTTATGTTTGCTGGAATTTAAAACTTATCAGCCTATAGATTCTTCCGCACAATTAGCCCAAGTTTCTTTGTATGGCTATATGCTTTTTAAGAAAAAAGAAATGCCTGTAGATTCTGCTGTTTATTGCGTTTTACCGGAGTTTAAGGAATATTATTATCGTTGGGAAGAGTTGGAAGATACTGTTAATAAGTTAATTCCTCATAAGTTACAGCAGATGCAGGAATGGTTGAGGTGGCAACCTTCTGAGTTAAATGCTCCTCCAGCGACAACTCAGCCTTATTTGTGCGAAATTTGTCCCCAGCAAGAAAAATGTCAAAGTTATTTTGGTTTGAGTGAGGGAGTAGGGAGTGGGGAGTGGGGAGTAGAAGAAGTAAAAATACAAAAAGACGATTCGGTAGGCGCGGAGGATTATGAGTTAAAAAACCGCAGAGGCGCGGAGGGCGCTGAGGAAAGAAATAAGGAGGAGAGGAAAGAAGGTAATTCGGTTAATGCTGATGCAATTGGTGAAGAGTTGGTAACTACTTTGCAATCTTTTAAAATTAATGTAGATTTTATCGAGGCTGCTGTTGCTCCTAGTTTTATCAGAGTGAAATTAAAGCCGCAGTTGGGGGTAAAGTTTAATTCGATTCAAAAGCTACACGCGGATTTACAAATACAAATGGGTTTGGAAAATCCGCCGTTAATTGCTCCACAAGCTGGATATGTCAGCGTTGATTTACCTAATCCCGATAGAAAATCTGCTTTCTTTGATGATTATCTTAAGCCGCATTTACTAAATACCGCTTCTGTAAATGTTGCTATTGGCGTAAATTTAGAAGGAAAATTAGTAGAAGCCGATTTATCAGATCCCAACACCTGCCATTTCTTAGTCGGGGGTACCACCGGAAGCGGTAAAAGCGAATTTTTACGAGCGCAACTTTTGAGTTTACTAAAACGCTATTCCCCACAACAGCTAAAAATTGCTTTGGTAGATCCCAAACGGGTAACTTTCCCTGAATTTGAAAAAATGCCTTGGCTGTATTCTTCGGTTGTTAAGGATAGCGATGGTGCTATCGAATTGATGGATAAGTTGGTAGGTGAAATGGAATTTCGCTATCAGCAATTTGAAAAAACCGGATGTGCTGATTTAGCTGCTTACAATCAACTTTCCCATAAACCTTTACCTCGTATTGTCTGCATTTTTGATGAATACGCTGATTTTATGGCTGAAAAAGAATCTCGTAGTGCTTTAGAGCAAAGTATAAAACGTTTGGGTGCAATGGCACGCGCTGCGGGAATTCACTTAATAATTGCTACTCAACGTCCGGAAGCTAAGGTAGTTACACCGATAATTAGATCGAATTTACCGGGAAGAATTGCTTTACGTACTGCAAGTGAAGCCGATTCTGCAATTGTTTTGGGTGGTAAAAAAACGGCTGCTGCTTATTTGTTGGGTAAAGGTGATTTGCTATACCAAGTTGGTTCTAAATTACATCGGTTGCAGAGTTTGTATGCGAAGAATATTGATTTGTAGAAGGTTTGTAGTAAGGGCTTTAGCCCCAAGAGCGATAAATCGCCAACTACGAACTTTTTAATAGTTTGTAGTAAGGGCTTTAGCCCCCGGAGCGATAAATCGCCAACTACGAACGAATTTGACTGCTATTTAAAGAAATACTTTAATTGGGTTTACCAATAATCAACTCACAGGTATAATCTGACTGCTTTTAAATAATCAAACATTGTCAAAGTCTATTTTTGGGCTAACTAAATCCAAAATCTAAAATCTAAAACAAAAGCATCCGTTGTTAAAATCTAAAATCCAGAATCGAATTTACTCTTATAGATAGGTTTACAAAGGAAGAGGAGTTAAAGAATGGGATATGTAATTTCGACTGCGAATATGAAGGGTGGAGTGGGAAAAACTACTCTTACTGTTAATTTGGCGACTTGTTTGGCGAAAAATCACGGTAAGCGGGTGCTTGTGCTGGATTTAGATACTCAAATCAGCGCTACTCTAAGTTTAATGTCGCCGATTGATTTTGCTAAGTTAAGAAAAAAAAGACGGACTTTAAGGTATTTGATTGATGATATTGTTAAGTCATCTAACAAGGAAAAGTTATCAATTCAGGAGATTGTTCAACCTTCACTAAATAATCTTCAGGGACTTGATTTACTACCAGGAGATATCGATTTGTACGATGAGTTTGTTGTCTCACAAATGCTGCACCAACAAGCGGTAAGTCTTGGTGAAAATAATTTTGAAGCTATTTGGAATCGTTTTGAAAGGGTTTTGCTGGGTAAGATAATTGAACCAATACGCAATGAATATGATTTTATTCTTCTCGATTGCGCTCCCGGTTACAATCTTTTAACTCGCAGTGCTTTAGCTACTAGCGATTATTATGTTCTTCCTGCTAAGCCAGAACCTTTATCTGTGGTGGGTATTCAATTATTAGAAAGGCGCATTGCTCAGTTAAAAGAAAGTCATGAAAATGAGGCAAATATCAATATTTCAATGTTGGGAATTGTGTTTACTATGTCCAACAGTAATATGTTAACCGGAAGATATTATAAACAAGTAATCAATCGCGTTTATCAAGATTATGGTGCCCAAAAAATCTGTCAAACGCAAATTCCTGTTGATGTAAATGTCGCTAAGGCTGTTGATAGTTTTATGCCGGTAGTGTTAAATAGCCCTCAATCTGGAGGTTCAAAAGCTTTTAATCAGTTAACTCAGGAATTGTTAAATAAATTGTAGTTGGGAATTGGTAGTTGGTAGTTGGTAATTGGTAGTTGGTAATTGTAATGGGAGCATCTTGCTCCCTGCTTTTGTTGTGGTGTTATACTATGTATAATTATACTATGTCTAATTTATGAAAATAAAAGGTCAAATTAAAAAATGGGGGAATAGCTTGGGGTTAATCGTTCCTAGTTCGATAGTCAACGATCTTAAACTAGAGGTTAACACCAATATTTTAGTGAGCATAGAAGGCGATCGCCTGATTATTGAGCAAGATAAAACATTGCCGACTTTGGATGAAATCTTAGATAGTATTCCTGAAGATTACAGACATCCAGAAGACTTGCAGGATTTTTCTCAATCTAAACCCCAGGGGAGAGAGTTAATTTGAGCGTTCAAAGAGGAGAAATTATCAGAATTAACCTTAATCCAACTTCAGGTAGGGAGCAACAGGGGAAAACCAGACCATGTTTGGTGATTAGCAATACTAAGTTCAATCATCGGCGCAAGATGGTTATTGTTTTACCTATAACTAACACTATCAAACCTGAAATTAAAACCTTAGTGTTATTGCCAGATAATTTATCTATTACAGGATCGGTTGATACAGAACAGGTGCGAAATTTAGACTTAAACGCTCGATGGTGGAAAACTACTGATGTTGTTCTTGACCAAGATTTAACTGATTATATGGTGGGAATGCTTACAACTTTGCTTAGTTGTTAATAAAGAATTAGAGCTAGACATCGGTTAATAACGATAAATACTGGGAGACGTTGCACTACTCCGCCACATTAATTTTGAGGGGTAACGCAATGGTATTTGTAGGTTGGGTTGAACGGAGTGTAAGCGTAAGCTTTCTCGTAGAGTAACCCAACACCCGCGTTGGGTTGCGCTTCGCTTAACCCAACCTACAATTTTAGGTAATCTTAGCCGTAGGTTGGGTTGAACGGAGTGAAACCCAACAGCGTGTTGGGTTGCGCTTCGCTTAACCCAACCTACAATTTTAGGTAATCTTAGAGCGTGACGGGAGTAACTCCTAATTCGATTATACGGACTCATCCAGTACAACAATTGTAGGTTAAGC
>JBCCLY010000473.1:0-4020 GCA_039026655.1 Cyanobacteria bacterium P01_C01_bin.38
AAACCCGCTTCCCTATCGCTTTTAGCAGCAAAGTAACGTTGCACCATGTAACCACCACCTCCCCCAATTCCTGCCATACATTCTTTTACTAAATAAAAGAAAATTACTCCACCAAATAAATTGAATGCGGAATAGTCTCCAGGTAAATCCAAAGTTAACGATGGTGAAATACTGCTCCAGTCAAGAAAATTCCATTGCTTTTGTACAAAACCTTCCCCAGCAGGAATAGAAACTGAGAATGTTTCAGGGATTGTTACGATTTGTAGCGCTAACATACAAACATAAATTATCGCTACAAAAATCAAAACACCTTGAAAAACATCAGTCCAAACAACACCGTAAAAACCACTAGCGGCCGTGTATACCAAAGCCAGAGAAACTAAAGCAATTGAAGCAAGTTCATCATTAATATTGAGAAATTGACCTAAGAATTTACCACCAGCAAAAGTAAAAAAGCTCATCGCTCCCACTGCAAACATTAAATTTGCAATCGCACTAATAATCCGAGCCGTATTTCCTTCCTTTCCTTCACCGAAACGAAATCGCATCCATTCAGCTAGCGTCATCACCTGAGCGCGACGATTCCATTTACCCATAAAAATCATCAAAATCGCCATGATTAACACCACACCACCGCGAATTTCGATAAAAAATCCTTTGGCACCCACCGCGTAAATCAAAGCACTGATAATCATCGTACCCGCCAAATCGGTATTCGATGCCATTCCCGAAGCACCCAAAACCCACCAAGGCATATTACGGTTTCCCAAGAAATAGGAATCAATACCAGCGCGAGCTTTACGCTCCAAATAAATCCCAAAGATTACTATAGAAATTAAGTAAACAGCGATAATTAGATAATCAACTAGCTGTAGCATAAATTTTTCAGCTTAACGAGAAAATAAGTAATAACAGGGAAGATACAGCAAACCCCTGTTTGCATCAAGTCTGTTATTTAACGGTTTGGGTTTGCTTGGGAGTTTGTTAAGCATCATCTGGCTCTTAGAGGATGTTTGAAAAGTATCCGGCGGTTAAAACCGCTACTACACAGGCTAAGTCCACCTCCGTGGACTGGTTGATTCAAAACCCGTGCAGACGGGTGCCGGTTTGTGTAGACGCGGTTTCAACCGCCAGTTCGAGTATTTAATTAGACTTTTCAAACATCCTCTTAGTTGCACCTCATCGCAACTAAGAGAATTTTGTGAAAATTATATTTATATCCTCGATCAATATAGGAACTTCTGTCTAATTATAAATGTCAAGGTCAGTGATATTACTTACTTAATATTTGTAAAAGCCATATGATTACTTATTAATTGTGGCTTAAACAACCTTCATTAGGATGTATTGCTCCGTGCCAATTAACCATTTACAACAGGTGGAATTTACTATGATGCAAATAATTTTCAACTCTAAATTTATTTCTCAAAAGTTTTTTAAAAGCGTCGTAATTTCCTTAATGTTGTTCGTACCAGTATTGACAACAAATCCTGTAAGCGCAGCAAAACCAGAACACGTTAAAAAGTTATTAGAAACAAAAAAATGTAATCGATGCGATTTAACTAGTGCTGATTTAAATCGTAAAAATCTCAGAAAAGTAGATTTAGCTTCTTCAAATTTAAGTTATGCCAATTTAAGTTATGCACAATTAAATCGTGCTGAATTATATCGCGCTGATTTACGTAGCACTAATTTGAGTCATGCCGATTTAAGTTACGCCGATTTGAGTCAAGCAGATTTAAGTAACGCTAATTTGAGTTATGCCGATTTAACTTATGCCGATTTGAGGGATACTAAGTTAAATGGTATCAACTTATCTAATGCCAAACTCAGGGGAATAAAACTTGATGATGTTAATCTTTATGGAGTTAATTTAAGTGGTGCGGATTTATCCGATGTTAACTTAAGGTATGTTAACCTCAATGGTGCTATTTTAGATCGAGTTAATCTTAGATATGCGAATTTAAGAAATTTCGATTTTAAAGGTACATCGTTACAAAATGCTGATTTATCTGGCGCAAACCTCAGAAATGCCAACTTAAGAAGAGCCAAACTCAAAGATGCTAATTTAAGTAATACTAACCTCGATGGTGCCAATCTTCGATATGCACAATTGATTGGAGTTAGACTTAATGGCGCAAGTTTGCGAAATGCCGATTTAAGAGGTGCGAATTTAGATGTAAAATACATCCCCGATGACAATTTTATTGCTGATGCTTCTGACTTTATTCAGTGGGGACACAATCGTTATCATCGAGAGGATTATCAAAGTGCTATTAGTTATTATAGTAAAGCAATAGAAGTTGATTCTAGATCCGCAGCAGCTTACACTTATAGAGGTTTAGCTAAAAGTGAATTACAGAATTATCAAAGTGCCCTTGATGATTACAATAGAGCAATAGAAGCAAATCCTAGTTACGCCGAAGCATATAATTTTAGAGCTTATCTCTACATTCGGCAACAAAAATATCAACTTGCACTTGATGATTTTGATAAAGCAATTAGTATTAATCCAAGATATGCTCATGCTTATAACGGTAAAGCAATTGTTTTCCTTAAGCAAAAAGATTATTCAAAAGCAACTCAAAACGCAACACAAGCGATTAGATTTAATTCCAAATATGCTCAAGCATACAACAATAGAGGTTTAGGGCAATACGCCTTAAAAAATTATCAGGCTGCCGCACAAGATTTTCGCAAAGCAATCAAATATTCTCGTCGTTGGGCAGAAGCATATTATAATTCTGGACGTGCCCGTTATGCGATTGGTTTATATAAAAATGCAACCAAACATTTTGATAAAGCCATCAAAATCAATCGAGAATATGTTGACGCTTACTATTATAGAAGTTTAGCTCGTTTCGATCGCAAGAAATACGAAGATGCAATTGAAGATTCTAATCGCGTTATTGCACGTAACCCTAATTATGCCGCAGCTTACGAAAATAAAGGTAAATCTTTGTTGGCATTAAATAAGCCTGTTGAAGCCAAACAAGCTTTTGAAAAAGCCGCTCAAATTTATGCTCAAAAGCAGGATAAAGAAAGTTTACAGCGACTGCAAAAAATTACTGCTGGGATTTAGATGAAACCTGGTAATTTCTAAAGTGAGTAAGTAGGTTGGCGTTGAAAATTGTAACTATGACGAGGGAGTAGGGAGTAGGGAGTGGGGAGTAGAAATAAGGGTTTTAAGCTTCTTTTCTTTTCTCTTCTTTGCCTACCTCCGCGCAATCCTCCGCGCACCTTTGCGTTAAAATAAAGGACTAAAGTTCTTACTACGAACCTATGTTTTTTATATTCTTCTTTAAATAGCAACAATTCATTGATTAACTTTTATCTTTATAAATGTTGCTACTATGCCCAACTTCTACAACACTAATTATTAGAACATCATCAAAAATATCGTATAAAATACGATAATCGCTTACTCTATTTTTGAGTTTTTTAACTCCATCTGGACGGGGATTTATAGCTAAACTATCAATTTATTCTTGTATGCGCTCTTGTAATTCTGATGATAACTTTTTAACTTGTTTAGATGCACTCTTGTAAATTTGAATTTCGTAACTCACGCGACATCCTTTTTCATTTGTAATATCTCTTTTTTTACTTCCTCCCAGGAGACAGTTCCATTCTTCCGTATATCTTCCTTAGCTAGATCGTAAGCTTTCAAATCATCTTCATCTTCCTCATTTTCAATTTTTTTTAGTAACGCAAATATTTCGTCTAAGGTACTGTCGTATGCTTGATTTAACAGTACATTAATAGCATCAATGATTTGTTTTATTTCGCTATCTGTTTTCATTTTTATATTTTTGAATAAAGACTAAATTCGGTCATTTTAGTATTATTGTTTTATCATCTAATCCGCAAAGCAATTAGTTACAGCACTTTGCAGTTAAATGAGGTACATTCTTCTACTCCCTCTCTTGAAAAGTTGCTCTTGGGGGAAACCCCCAAGACCGCACTTTTCGCTACTCCCTACTCCCTACTCCCTTATCACAATATGTTCTGTACCTCATT
>JBCCLY010000474.1:0-4020 GCA_039026655.1 Cyanobacteria bacterium P01_C01_bin.38
AGGAGAGGGTTAAAGGGGTGTCTAAACGAAGCTAATGTCTGTATCGCTGATTCCGTTGGGAGTGTTGTTAACAACCGCAATCAAATCAGAAGCACCGTCTAAACTAAAACTTTCAATCAAGGTTTGATTTCCTTCGGTGCTGAATAAATAATCGTTGGAGATAGCACCCAACTGAACAATATCCTCACCAGGGGTAAAGTCGGTGATGAAAGCAAAGTCATTTTCACCGTTATTTTGGTAGAAGATATTTGTTGAGTCTCCCAGCACGAAGGTATCTGCACCCGCTCCTCCGGTGATTTCATCAAAACCACCTTCACCGCTGAGTATGTTATTTTGAGCATTACCGATAATTACATCATCTTGGAATGTTCCGATGACGTGTTGGAAGTTTTCGACGGTAAAATCTAAGGAGCCGATAGTTTCAGCATCATTGACGGTTAAGCTATTGGAAGATAAATCAGCGGTGATTGATGCATCAAAGTCTGAGATAAAGAAACCATCAATGGTATTTTCTAGCCCGGATGCTCCTCGGATGGTTTCAATATCGATAACCTCATCGACACCAGCAACACCTTTTTCTACGATTCCCAAGGGGTCGAATATGATAGCCTGGTCAAGGTTACTGTAATCGGCAATATCGACTCCCGTACCTCCATCCAAGATACTAAAACCATCGTCACTAGAAAGGACATCATCACCTGCATTTCCCAGAATTACATCATCCCCTCCATTACCAGAAATCGTGTCGTTTCCTAATCCTCCGTTCAAGGTTTCCGATTCTGAGCTACCTTGGTTAATCAGAGTAAAAGCATTGTCTTGAATGATTGTGGTATCAGTATTTCGACTGATGATATCTGATAACGTAGTGCTTTCGATTGCGGTAATCTCTTCGGAACTAAAGACGTTTTCATAATAAAATCTGTCTCCATCTCGTAGATTTTCAAATTGTTGTGATAGCACAGCAGCAACGCTTTCACCAACACTTGCACCTGGTAGTAAATCTTCTGCGAGCATTCCCACGAAGAAGTCTATATTATCAACTGTTCCGTATAGTTCTTCTAAGGTTGCTTGCTTTTCTACATCTGAGGTGATTTCCGCAAAACTGGTAACACGATTCAAACCAAAGGCTTCCCTAGTGGTATTATAATCGGCTAAACCGTTGTGACGACCGCGTTGGATATTGATGGCTGCTAAATCCCTTGCACTGACGCTACCGGGACGACCTACACCGAATAATAAGTTACGCACATCATCAATAATTTCATTGTCTACCCTTTGACTTCGAGTAGATGAAGTTCCCCGTAAAATAGAGTCGATACCAGTTTCTTGAAGAACTTCACCTCTGGGGAAAAAGACTTCACTCAAGGTTAAATTACCTTCACTAATCACCTCACCATTATTATCTAGACGAGCAATTTCCGAACTCAATTGAGTATGTCCCAGACGGAAAGCAGCATTACTAAAGGTACGGTCAATGCCGGGATTAATGTTAGGGTCGTATCCTGTATAATCAGTTAAGCCATTCTCACCTAGTAAAGCTGGCAGATATTCGTTATAGATGATTGACTGCAATTGAGCGGTGTTGATTTGTCTAGCTCTTTCAAATAATTGCTCGTCCGTCCATTCTGGGTGTACTTCGGCTAATTCGTCTGCGATACGATTGTGTTCCCGGAGAAACAAGGTATGTATGGAAGTCAGAACTGTGTTTTCGTTAGCACGGACATCACCAGCAACAAATAACTCTGTGGGGTCTTGACGGGTGGGGTTATCGTTCTCTTCTATGGTTCCATCGTTGAAGGGGAGTAAATTACCTTCACTGACTTTAAGTTTACCTCCTTGATGACTGCGGAGAAATTCCGTCCTTTCTTCATTGGAACCGTAAATATTAGAACCGTCAATAAAAGCGGTAATTTCATTTGGTAGCTGACGGGGATTATTGGGGTCAGTTCCGGTACCCTCAATAAACTGAGAATCTTCTACCCCAATTACAACATTACCATTACCTTCGGGGTCTAAAAACTCATCTCCCGTGGGTACTTGAATATTGATGGGACGGTCTGCATCTGCTGTTAAACTGAGGTCATGGTCGAGAAATTGTCCAAAAAATGTGGTTAAATTTGTTAATCCATTGGGGTCGAGAATATCTCCTTCTTGTTTGGAAATAGCGTTACTAATGGTGCGGGGGTTGGGACGATTTTGTCCGTTGGGAGTGGAGAAACCATCGCTGTAAGCTAAAGGTGCAATGTTTACTAAGGAAGTTTCAGCAGCACCGTATTCTGGGTTTTCTAAGTTGTTATCGGTACCGTCAATGGATTGAACTTCAAATTCATCATCAAGGAAGGGGTTGTTGTTAATTAATGGGTTTTGCATGATAATTAGACTTAAGTAAATAGTAAATAAATTGAGTTGTGAGCCATGTTCTTGTTAAGAGAGTTGGCTCTTTTTGTTGATGACAGATTTTAAGAAAGTCTGTAGTTGAAGCGGTTTTCTTTGCTTCTGTTTATAGATAGTTTGGGAGATTTTTAGCTATACAGTTTTTGAAGGGGATTTATAATTAAAAGTAAAAAGAAAGGTGTGGAATAATTCTCCACACCTAATATGATTAAATTTTTGGGCATTGCTGAATCCGGTTATGAATCAAGATTTGGAGATGTTGCAATGCAACCTCTCTACACGAGTTTTGGCATTAAAAAACATAAATATAGCGCTTTTCATTTGGGTGCAATACATTTTTAACCTCACCCCGTCCTGCGGACACCCCTCTCCTTACTAAGGCTGCGGTGTACACAGAAGTAGTTAAAACCATTACCCACCAGGGACTTCAAGTCCCTGGCTAATAGCAAAAGTCCTATGAATAGGACTCAATTAATAATTATCATGTTTTTTTAAGTAGTTTTTTAGTCGTCTTAAGACGACTTGGGCTATTAGACGGGGGTTTGCAACCCCCGGTGGATTGTGTATAAGCTTTAGCCTTTCTATATCAAACTTCTTACTTATTACTTACGCATAGCGGTATTAATAACGGACGAAAACTCTTCTCGGGACGCTACGACATAACCTTACTCTAGCCCATGTTCCTTGCTGTTGATTATATACCCATTTAATATCACATACTGTTTCATTTTGGGTAATCCAACGTCCTCGTCTATGTCGTATCCGTCGTCTTTGAGTAATTAGTTGTTGGTTATTTACTAGTTGGTCTGTTGGATTATTATTAGTAACTGAAGATTTGGGAGTGTTGAGTGCATAGCTGGGTAAAGTATTGGTTGTTAATATCAACATTGCACCAGTTACAACTGTCGCAAGTTTGCTTTTCATTATTTCCTCTTTTGGTAATTCTAAAATTTGTTGAGCATCTGATTAAAAAAGTTTTCGATGCTTCTGATAGTTATTAGTTGTGGAATATTTTACCTATACATCTTAAAAATTCTGACTCAATCGAATTTTTATAATTCCATTATCATGATTGATTTATAAGGAAAATAATTTATATGATATCTGGTTAAACAACTGTCATTACGAAAACGTTACTCCCTAGTTATTTTGTTGTAAAACCGAAACCTTTGTAGAGACGTAGCAATGCTACGTCTCCAGTAATGTGAAATCAAAATCTAATATTTTTATTCAGCAACACTTCAAAGTAAATAATTTAAATATATTAGTTTTTTCGCTTTGCTTTTTCCTCTGGATTGATATCTAATTTGGGATTCCATTTTTTTGCTTTGCGGAATTTCTCTACAGCACCTTGATAATCACCTTTTTGTGCTAACTCCTCACCTTGTTCCACTAAATTAGAAGCAACTTTAGCAAATACTTCTGGATTTTGACAAACTTTCAACTCTTCCAATTTTTCTGGATGCTCTGCTAAATAATCTTGGAGTTTATTACAACTCCTTGTTAATAAGTTGTCAAAATTCCAATCCCACAGTTTTACTGTTTTATCTTTGGATGCAGAAGCAATGGTTTTTCCGTCTGGGCTAAATCTCACGTCCCAAACCCAGGATTTATGTCCTTGAAGGG
>JBCCLY010000475.1:0-4020 GCA_039026655.1 Cyanobacteria bacterium P01_C01_bin.38
AACGGGGAATAGGGAACAGCGTAAAGACGTTTTTTAAATTTAGATTTTATTTTATTCCAAAAATATAATTGACTCAATGATTACATTTACTTACACATTTTAAAAATCAAAATAATTCCTATCCCCCATGCCCAATGCCCAATCCCCAATGCCCAATCCCCAATCCCCCATTCCCTATCCAGAAATATGAACAACTAACTCCCTAGAATGATTGCGTTGTCGATGTTCCCAGATATAAATTCCTTGCCAAGTTCCTAAAACCAGATGTCCTCTATTAATAGGAATATGTTCTGAAGTGTGAGTAATTGCAGTACGTATATGTGCTGGCATATCATCGGGACCTTCATCATCATGAATATACTTAGCCGATTCGGGAACTAGTTTAGCCATAAAATTAGCTAAATCTTCTAATACATTGGGGTCAGCATTTTCTTGGATTAGTAAACTAGCAGAAGTATGGCGTAAAAATAAAGTACAAAGCCCAGTTTCAACTTTCGAGTCAGCAACAATTGCTTCAATCTTAGAAGTAATATTGTACAAAGATTTACCAAGTGTAGAAACTCTAAGTAACTTTTGATAGTGCGACATATTAGTTATTGATTTTTTGCTCCCTACAAATTAAAAATATAAAATTTAAGCACGAATCAATATCGTAATTATTAGTAAAATTTACCTAGATATATATTGCATAGAGTAGCATTACCTAGTGGAAATTGCTGTTGTTTCGGTCAATACCTGTAGTTACACTAATATTGTTTGTAAGAGTTACTATGCACAGTTTTGGAATTTCCAAGGGTCATTGGGGACATCTTTTTTCTAGTTCGGCTATGTTTGGGGTGCAATAAATTATTTATTTCTATTAAATAAGATAAACTAAGAAACCTATTAATATAGTTGTTTATAACATTATTTATTAATAATTAGCTTTTTGAGACAATTTACTTAGCGTAACAAGTACGTTAAGTCGATATTATATTAAATATTAGATTACTTTAATCTGTGAAAGGTTCTACGTGCCGCGATTTATTGCTTGGATTTAGGAAGCGCATTCCCAACTACGTTAGCGCTCATGTTAGCGTAGTAGCGTGTCCCATAAAAATTGACGGGTTTTTACCGCAACCCGACTGGGGTTGCAAACCCCAGTCTAATAGCGAAAGTCATATAAATATGACTGAGAAAAACCCCATCAAGATTAATGGGACAAACCAGTAGCATATCTAATAGGGCATCCCATCAAAATTGACGGGTTCTACGTGCGCGCCGTCTTTGCTCTGAGGACAGCTTTTGGTACAGCTAAGAAGCTGTTTTCTTAATACTCATAACTCATAACTCCTAACTCCTAACTCCTAACTATTCTTCCCCTCTGCCAAAAGACGGAAAACCAACCTTCCTCTGGTCGGGCTTCACGGCGCTGCATTGGGGACAAAATGATACTATTAATTTAGATAAATATAAGTTCTTTGTTAAAACCAATTATTTAGTAAACTGCGACGCTGGTATTTTTACTATTTTTGAGTTAATTCTCTTGGAATACGTCTTTGTACCAAGAAAATTCTCCGATTAATGGTTCAAGTACTTATAATAATTGCCATCGTCGATAAATTTTTTTCTTCCTTGGTTTAGTTAAATTAAAGAAGCCATGCTAAAAACCTTGTTGGGCGACCCCAACGCTCGTAAACTAAAAAAATTCCAACCATTAATTACTGAAATTAATCTCTTAGAGGAAGAAATTAAAGTTCTTTCTGACGAACAACTAAAGGGTAAAACCGTAGAGTTCAAAGAGCGTCTTCGTAAAGGCGAATCCCTTGATGATATCTTACCTGAAGCTTTTGCCGTAACAAGGGAAGCTGGAAGAAGAGTTTTGGGAATGCGTCACTTTGATGTGCAGCTACTGGGTGGAATGATTCTGCACAAGGGACAAATTGCGGAAATGAAAACCGGGGAAGGTAAAACCCTGGTTGCAACATTACCTAGTTATTTAAATGCTTTAACTGGTAAAGGCGTACACGTAATTACCGTTAACGATTACTTAGCTCGTCGTGATGCTGAGTGGATGGGACAAGTACATCGTTTCTTAGGACTTACTGTAGGACTAATTCAGTCCAGCATGACTCCTGTAGAACGGAAGAAAAATTATGAATGCGATATTACCTATGTTACCAACAGCGAAATAGGTTTCGACTATTTGCGGGATAACATGGCAACGTCAATGGCGGATGTAGTGCAGCGTCCGTTTAATTATTGTGTAATTGACGAAGTTGATTCAATTTTAATTGATGAAGCACGAACACCTTTGATTATTTCGGGGCAAGTAGAAAGGCCAACCGAAAAATATGTTAAAGCCGCTCAAATTGCTAGAGCGCTGTCGAAAGAAGAAGATTACGAAGTTGACGAAAAAGCTCGTAACGTACTTTTAACCGATGAAGGTTTCCAACACGCGGAAGAGCTTTTAGAAGTAAACGATTTATTCGATCCAGAAGATCCTTGGGCGCATTTCGTATTTAATGCCATCAAAACCAAGGAATTGTTTTTGCCAGATGTACACTACATCCTTCGGAATGGGGAAGTAGTTATTGTAGATGAATCTACTGGTAGGGTATTGCCAGGAAGACGTTGGAGTGACGGTTTGCACCAAGCGATTGAAGCCAAAGAAGGTGTAGATATTCAGCCGGAAACTCAAACCTTAGCTTCGATTACCTACCAAAACTTATTTTTGCTTTATCCCAAACTAGGTGGAATGACAGGGACAGCAAAAACAGAAGAAGTAGAATTTGAAAAAATTTACAAATTAGAAGTAACAATAATTCCTACCAACCGAGTCAGACAGCGTAAAGATTTGGCTGACATGGTATTCAAAACAGAAGTTGGTAAATGGAAAGCTATTGCCAAAGAATGTGCCGAAATGCACGAAACCGGCAGACCTGTTTTAGTTGGAACTACCAGCGTTGAAAAGTCGGAATATCTCAGCCAATTATTAAAACAAATTGGTATTGCTCACGAATTACTTAATGCAAGACCCGAAAACGTCGAAAGGGAAGCTGAAATTGTCGCTCAAGCCGGACGCGGTGGAATGGTAACAATCGCCACGAACATGGCTGGTAGAGGTACCGACATTATTTTGGGTGGTAACGCCGAATATATGGCGCGTTTAAAAGTCCGCGAATTTTTAATGCCTCGGATTGTGAAGCCAGAAGACGAGGATGTATTTTCACCTCATAAAGCAACATTACCTACCAATCCTGGTGGCGGACAAGGATTTACTCCCGGTAAAAAGGTTAAAACTTGGAAAGCTTCACCCAAAGTATTTCCCACACAGATAAGTAAAGAAGCCGAAAATATTCTGAAATCAGCAGTAGAAGCAGCCGTTAAAGAATTTGGCGAACGTAGTTTATCTGAGTTAGAAGCCGAAGATAAAATAGCGGTTGCAGCCGAAAAAGCACCAACCGAAAACCCCGTAATTCAGAAAATGCGCGAAGCATATAACCGCGTTAAAGAAGAATACGAAGCATTTACCGACGCAGAACACGATAAAATTATTTCCTTGGGTGGTTTGCACGTAATTGGTACCGAACGCCACGAATCGCGACGGATTGACAACCAGTTAAGAGGGCGTGCCGGAAGACAAGGGGACCCAGGTTCCACCAGATTTTTCCTAAGTTTAGAAGACAACTTAATGAGAATATTCGGTGGCGATCGCGTTGCAAGTTTGATGAATATGTTCCGCGTAGAAGAAGATATGCCCATCGAATCGGGTATGTTAACTCGCAGCTTAGAAGGTGCCCAGAAAAAAGTTGAAACCTACTACTACGACATTCGTAAACAGGTATTCGAGTATGACGAAGTAATGAACAACCAGCGTAGAGCAATTTACGCCGAACGTCGTAGAGTATTAGAAGGGCAGGACTTAAAAGAGCAGGTAATTAAATACGCCGAAAAGACGATGGATGACATCGTTGATTATTACGTCAACCCAGACTTACCATCAGAAGAATGGGAATTAGATAAATTAGCCGAAAAAGT
>JBCCLY010000476.1:0-4006 GCA_039026655.1 Cyanobacteria bacterium P01_C01_bin.38
CAATTTATGTCTGTTTTTGCAATTGAAAAAGTCCATATAAAGTTAGGACTTCGTTTTCCACTGGATAGAGAATAAAATCTTTACCCATATCAAATTTGATTAATCGCATTGACTAAAAAAGAAGGCGATCGATTAAATTTGAACTATTTCAAATTATTTCAGGTTGTCAACAATTTACTATCAAGCAACTACATTTACAAATTACAGGTTGTTTGTTTTCCCTTTCATCTATCTAGGGGATCATACATAATACTTTTTTTTGTATTTTGGAATACAGTTTTTTTGCAATTTTTGAGTTTTGTAAAGCTTTTCGGAGCTTTAAGAGTATTTCCGAGGCTATGATATGAGGCGAAAGGAGGAGAAATGAAATAATTAGAAATTAAAAATTAGTAAGTTTTATTATGGTGCGTTGCGCTGTCGCGACAACACACCCTACAATTTCTATTAGCCAATTGTTAAACTTTCACCGCATCAATTGTTGTTACCTTTTCTTCGGGGTATTCTTCTTTGAAGTAGTAGTTGATATGACGTTCGTTGTTGGGCACAACTCCATTGACTACTTGCCCTAATACGTTTTGACCAGATTTTTCCAACATCTCGCAAGCAAAGGCAGCGTTGACAGAATCTACTACTCCCGGACGTACTACTAATAACACGCCATCGGCCATCTGACCTAAAGTTGCAGCGTCTGCGGCAAGGTTTAATGAAGGTGCGTCAATAATTACGTAGTCGTAATATGACCTAAAACTCTCAATCAAAGAAGCCATGCGCTTGGAATCTAACAAAGAGGCGGGGGAAGGAGGTACTGCACCGCAAGTCAACACATCTAAATTATCCATCCCCTTCTTAATAGCTGCCATTACCTCTACCTGTCCCACAATCACGTTGCTTAAACCTTTGGCGTTGGGCAGTTCCCATATATGATGTTGGGATGGACGATGTAAATCTCCATCTATTAATAATACTCTGCGTTCCATTTGCGCCATCGAAGTAGCTAAATTAGCAGCCACAATAGATTTACCTTCTTGAGGTACGGAACTAGTAACAACTATTACTTTTAATTCTTTATCCGCACTCATAAATTTTAAGTTAGCTCGCAGCATCCGGAATGCTTCGCTGATTGGGGAACGGGGAGCGTCACGTACCATCAAGGTGGGATATGCAAGTTCTGGATCTTGTCTGTCAAAGATTGATTTTTTCGGCTTGCTAAAGTCGGGAATCACACCTAATAAAGTTAATTGGGTTAATTCTTTGGCTTCTTCTATAGTCTTGATAGATTTATCTTGTGATTCCAAAAGGTACATTGTTGCCAGCGAAACCAACATTCCTAGCAAGCTGGCTGAAAGATAATTAATTAATGGAGAAGAAACCGGCTCTTGAGGAATTAAAGCTTCAGAAACCTCACTCGCATTACCAATATTCTGATTTTCAGCAATGCGAGTTTCTTGCAATTTTTTCAATAACAGCGAATAAGTTGACTGTGCTGCTTCTACTTTGCGTTCCAACTCGCGCTGTTGTTGTTCTAATTTCGGCAGATTTTCCAGTCTTTGTTTGTAAGATGTTTGCAAATCCGATAAAACTGCAAGTTGATTGTTTAAGCCTAAAGAAGTTGACTCTAAATTTACTAATTCCGCTGCAAGCTGCTGCTTTAAATCTCCTTCTTGCAATCTATCATCTAGCTGTCCGTTAGTTCCTACAGTTCGACGAATTCTGTCTTGCAACAATCTTTTTAAAGCGCTATATTTAGTTTCTAAAGCTATGATTTCTGGATGGGTATTAGTGAGAACTGTACGTCTTGATGCTAACTGCGACTCTAAGAGCTGCACTTCCTTGAGAACATCTTGAACCCCCCCAGCTTGATTCAAAGAAGTCATATCTAGTGCTTGTTGAGTATTTACATTCAACTGGTTGCGAATTTGTTGACTGCGAGCGCTGATATCAGCTAATTTAGCTTTTATTTCACCAACTTGGTTTTGTAAATTACCCAGTACTTGTATTGATTGACTTGCTTCTTCTTGCAAAGCATATACTTTGTTCTTTTCCCTAAACCGGGCTAGTTCAGCTTCAGCTTTAGTTACAACTGCTTCGGCTTTGGGAAGTTGCTTTTCTATGAACTCCCTAGCAGATGTCGCGGCTTTTCTACGAGAAGACACGTTATGTTCTAAATAAGCTGCCATCAAAGTATTCACCACTCGTGCGGCTTTGCGAGGTTCTGAATCTTTATAGCTAACCGTCAAAACGTCCGTTTTCTTTATATCGCTTACAGTTAAATTTTTGAGAAAGTTTTCATAGTCTAGAAGAGTTCCATCCTTATCTTGAAGGTCAAGTTGTTTTATAGTCTTCTGTACAACTGGAACCGAACGTATAATTTCTGCTTCTGTTTGCAGGGGACTGGATACATTGTCCTGAGCTACAGATTCTAATTTACCAATATTAGTTCCAAATTCTGTTAAGGAAGAAGTGGCATTTGTTCTTTGAAACTGTAATTTACCTTCGGCAACATAGGTAGGCTTTTTTAAAGAAGAAGACAATAACGAGAGTAGAAAAACCGGGAAAAACGCCGCTAATCCGGGTACCCAGCGACGTTTAAGGACTTGCCAATACTTATCGAGCGATAAGCTAGATTCTTGAGATTCCATAAATATATTTTATTTTTAACTTTTTACTTTACTTCTTAGAGGATGTTTGAAAAGTCTAATAAAATACTCGAACTGGCGGTTGAAACCGCGTCTACACAAACAAAACCCGTCTGCACGGGTTTAGAATCAACCAGTCCACGGAGGTGGACTTTGCCTGTGTAGTAGCGGTTTTAACCGCCGGATACTTTTCAAACATCCTCTTAGTTTCGACCGATAAATAATTCATAAAGCATTTAGTTTGATTGTTCTGGTTTAAAAGAATCAGATAACTATTAATTGCAAATTTTGTTTAATTTATACCAAGCCAGATGTAGTAACTGAAAAAAATATTATTTTCTGGCTATAAAAATATAATATATGATATGTGGATTATTAGTTAAATATACTTCTACATCATTTAGACTACAAATAAACTACTTTGAGAAGTTTGCTTGCTTTGATGAACTGCCTTAACTGCTTCAATGGTTCTTTCTAAATCTTCGTCTGTGAGGTTAGAACCTGAAGGTAGGCATAATCCTCGCGTAAATAAATCGGATGCTACCTCACCACCAATACTTTCGCATTGAGCAAATACCGGTTGCATATGCAGCGGCTTCCATACTGGCCGGGATTCTATTTTCCTTTCTGCTAACCCAAGACGTACTTCTTCTCTATCTATACCAAAGGCTTGAGGATTAATTGTTAAACAAGTCAACCAACGAGTAGCGCGTCCAAATTCGGCTTCCGGCATAAATTCAATTCCTCGAAGATCGGCTAAAGCTTTCTCGTAAATTGCAAAATTACGTCTTCTTGCTTCTACCCGCTCCTGCAAAACTTGTAGCTGTCCTCTACCAATACCTGCTAAGACATTGCTCAGACGATAATTGTAGCCAATCTGGGAATGCTGATAATGAGGAGCCGGATCTCTAGCTTGAGTTGCTAGAAAACGAGCTTTTTTAACTAATTTTTCATCATCGGAAACTAACATCCCACCACCAGAGGTAGTGATTATTTTATTACCATTAAATGAGTAAATCCCGATGTTGCCGAAAGTCCCCGGACAACGCCCTTTATAACTAGCTCCTAATGCTTCAGCAGCATCTTCAATTAAAGGGACATCATACTCTTGACAAATTTCTACAATCGGATCGATATCGGCACATTGTCCGTAAAGATGCACCAGCAATACTGCTTTAGGCAATTTACCTACCTTGGCACGCTTCTCCATTGCTTCTCGCAACAGTTCAGGATTCATATTCCAAGAAGTGCGATCGCTATCGATAAAAACTGGCTTAGCACCTTGATAGACAATCGGATTAGCACTAGCAATAAACGTTAAAGTCGAGCAAAATATTTCGTCCCCTCGTCCAACATCAAGTAACCGTAAA
>JBCCLY010000477.1:0-4001 GCA_039026655.1 Cyanobacteria bacterium P01_C01_bin.38
AATTGTACAACCATTTCAATTTTGGATTTTAACAACGGATGTTTTGTTTTTTTACTGGTTCCCAGTCTCTGACTTTCACTGGTTTCACTGGTTCCCAGTCTCTGGCTGGGAAAGCCTAACCCGGAGGCTTCACTGGTTCCCAGTCTCTGGCTGGGAACCCATAACCGGAGGCTCTGCCTCCAGTATAAATGGAAGGCAGAGCCTTCATAAAATCCATTACAAGGCAGAGCCTTGTAACGAGATAAGCCTGGTAACAAGATAAAAGCAGAACCTCGTAACGAGGATACGAGACAGTAAATTATCAACTGGTAACTGATAACTGTTCACTGCTCACTGTTCACTGTAAAAATGGAGCTAAGCGGATTCGAACCGCTGACTTCCTCAATGCCATTGAGGCGCTCTACCAACTGAGCTATAACCCCGCAAAATGCATCTTTAATGATGCCTTAATTCTTTACTATTTGTCAATATACAAATTTAATAATAAGTATAACAACTATAACTAATCAATTTAATTACTTGACTATTAATTACTTAGCGACAAAAAAAATTATGATGAAGCTTGTAGTAAGTAGCTCATACAGTGCCCCATTAGGAAGTAAACTACCATCATAGCGGCGGCTGCTAGGGCAACCAACATACCAGCCAGCATCAATGAAAATTCTTTGTCTTCAACTGCCCTTTCCATTAGGTGTAAAGACCATGCTACTAAAGCTACATCAAATACTAAAATAGGAATCAACATATTTCTTAAGTTTTATTAATTATTGTTAATTTATATTAACATCCTTTCAAAGAACCGTGTTGAACTAATTTAGATATTGATAATCGCTTAATTATTTCTGACAAAAGCTAATTTCGCACGGGAATTTTTCGCTCATTTAAGTAGTTCTTGATTTGCGCTACGCTAAGCTGTCCGTAGTGCAAAAGCGATGCTAATAATGCCGCTTCCGCTTGACCTTCGGTAACGGCTGAGTATATATGTTGGCAATTTCCAGCGCCGCCGGAAGCGATTACTGGTATACCTACAGAATCTGCAATTGACTTTGTTAATTCAATGTCATAACCGGCTTGAGTTCCATCAGCATCCATGCTTGTTACTAATAGTTCTCCCGCCCCTCGTTGTTCAACTTCTTTCGCCCAATGAAGGGCATCTAAACCAGTATTTTCACGACCACCACGAACGTAAACATCCCAACCAGAGTTTTCTGCATCTGACCTTCGTTTAGCATCAATCGCTACAACAATACACTGATTGCCAAAGCGATCGCTGGCTTGATTAATAAAGTCTGGATTTCGTACCGCTGTTGAATTAATACTAACCTTATCTGCCCCAGCTCGTAACAGTTCTTTAACATTTTCTAAGGTTTGGATTCCTCCGCCGACAGTTAATGGAATAAATACCTGTTCGGCGGTTCGGTAAACTACGTCGATAATTGTGCCTCTGTCTTCATGAGTAGCTGTAATATCCAGAAACACTATCTCATCTGCACCAGCTTCGTCGTAAACCTTTGCTAACTCTACTGGATCGCCAGCATCTTTAAGGTCTACAAAGTTAACTCCTTTTACAACACGTCCCGCCTTGACATCTAAGCACGGTAAGATTCTCTTAGCTAGCATAATTTTATGAAAGCACTCCCATCGTATTTACCCGAAATATACCCGAAATATAAATTCTAAAGCTGACTGGCTTACTCGACAAAAAAAATTTTTGATACCGTGTTTTCTCGCATTTATAGCGGCGACGAAAACCAGCATTGCCCTAAATTTTAGAACAAGTAAAACATTATCTATGAGCGGACTATGGCGATTATCTCCTCTAAAACACAGCCCCAGCCTCAAGAACCAAATAAGGAACCACGTTACCAAAAGAAAACTTCGAAAAAACCCAACGACGAAAAACTTTTGCAACCTCAAGCAGCTATAGATGATATTGATAATAGTGAAGTTGGTATTCGTCCTGGGCAATTTGCCGATTATATTGGGCAAAAGGATTTAAAAGATGTACTTGACATTGCAATCAAAGCAGCTAAATCCAGAGGTGAAGTTTTAGATCACCTGCTACTTTACGGTCCCCCAGGATTGGGTAAAACGACAATGGCAATGATTTTAGCATCTGAAATGGGGGTTAACTATAAAATTACCAGCGCCCCCGCTTTAGAACGTCCCAGAGATATTATGGGACTGCTTGTCAACCTTAAACCTGGAGACATTATCTTTATTGATGAGATTCATCGCCTCTCTCGAATGACCGAAGAAATATTATATCCGGCGATGGAGGATTATCGTTTAGATATTACTGTAGGCAAAGGCTCTAGCGCTCGTACCCGCAGCATACCTTTAGCAAAATTTACTTTAGTTGGAGCAACAACCCGCGTCGGAGCCTTGAGTTCTCCCTTGCGCGATCGCTTTGGTTTAATTCAAAAACTGAGATTTTATGAAGTAGAAGAACTTAGTCAAATTGTCTTACGAACCGCACAAGTACTTAAAACCGATGTAACCAAAGATGGCGCGTTAGAAGTTGCACGTAGAGCGCGAGGTACGCCGCGTATTGCTAATAGACTACTCAAGCGAGTCCGCGATTATGCTGAAGTTAAATCCTCCGGCAAAATAGATGAAAATGTCGCAGCAGAAGCGCTACAACTGTTCCAGGTAGACCCTTGCGGCTTAGATTGGACTGATAGAACAATGTTAAGCGTGATAGTAGAACAGTTTAGTGGAGGTCCCGTAGGATTAGACACAATTGCCGCCGCTACAGGTGAAGATACTCAAACTATTGAAGAAGTATACGAACCGTATTTAATGCAAATTGGTTACTTACAGCGGACTCCTCGTGGTAGGGTAGCAACACCTGCGGCTTACAAGCATTTAGGTTTTAAACCGCCAAACGAACAGTTATCTTTGCTTTCCTAACGCTGAGAAAGTTAGGAGTTAGGAGTTAGGAGTTAAGAGTTAGTAAGGTTAAAGGTTAAAGGTTAAAGGTCAAAGGTTAAATTCCCCTTGTCTCCCCTACTCCCTACTCCCTACTCCCTACTCCCTACTCCCCACTCCCTTCTCCCCACTCCCTATAAACTAATTATTATGATCAAACTACTTGGAATATTACTAAGTTTACTTTTATTATTTAGCTGGGTTGAACCTGTTTTTGCTTTAACCACTCAAAATTCTGAGCTAACAAAAGAAGAATTAAAACAAAGAGATGAGTTAGGGAATAAGGCTTTTGCTGCTACTAATAAAGGTGATTTTGCTAAGGCAGAAAAATATTGGACAAAAATCATTGAAAAGTTTCCCGATAATGCAGCAGTTTGGAGTAATCGAGGAAATTCTAGAATTAGTCAAAACAGGTTAGAAGAAGCGCTGAGTGATTTTAACAAATCCATAGAACTTGCTCCTAATGTGACAGATCCTTATTTAAATAGAGGGGCTGCATTAGAAGGTTTGGGAAGATGGGATGAAGCGATCGCCGATTATGATTATATTTTGGAATTAGATCCGAATGATGCAATGGCATATAACAATCGGGGGAATGCTAAAGCTGGTTTGGGACAATGGTATGAAGCTATAGCAGACTATCAAAAATCGGCGGAAAAAGCTCCAAATTTCGCTTTTGCTCGTGCTAATTATGCTCTTGCGCTTTATGAAACTGGTCAAAAAGATAAAGCTATACGAGAGATGAAGAATATTATCCGTAAATATCCTCAGTTCCCCGATGTACGTGCATCACTCACCGCAGCGCTTTGGGCTAAAGGAGAAAAAGGTGAAGCTGAGAGTAATTGGGTAGCTGCTTATGGATTAGATCGTCGTTATAAAGATATTGATTGGGTGAAAAACGTGCGACGCTGGCCCGATAGTATGGTCAATGCTTTAGATAAGTTTTTGAAATTGCAGTGATTTTACTTTTCGATAATATTTCAATCAACTTACATCTTGCACCATTCCCAACAAGAGCCGGAGACTCTTGATCTAGTTCCCAGGTTGAACCTGGGAACTAGGCTTTAAAG
>JBCCLY010000478.1:0-3999 GCA_039026655.1 Cyanobacteria bacterium P01_C01_bin.38
ATCGATTATAGTCGGTATTGAAGTATTTTCTCGAAGCTTATCTTGTAGCAATCTTGCTTGCCTTTGTTCAAATTCTAATACAGTACGACAAATTAATTGAGCTAAAGTTTCAGGCTTTTGCATAGTTATCAAATGATTACTAATAACCATACTAATTAGCTCAAATTAAATTACTGTTAACAGCGAACTTTGTAAATTATCAATGCCCAATCCCCAATGCCCAATCCCCAATGCCCAATCCCCAATGCCCAATCCCCAATTATTAAAGCCAATTACCAACTAAAACAAAAGCACCCCAATAATAAGGATGCTGATACTTAGATTGGTGCAAAATATTGATTTGGGCTTTACGTAAAGCTTCGGCTTTTGTGACTCCAGACTGATTTATTTGTTCGTAAAAATCTACCATCATCTTAGAAGTTGCTTCATCGTCAACTGCCCATAAACTGGCGATGGTGCTGCGTGCCCCGGAGCGCACGGCTACACCAGCTAAACCCAAAGGAGCGCGTTTGTCACCACTAGCGGTTTTACAAGCGCTTAATACTAATAATTCTATGGGATTGTTAGTACGTTGTTGTCTGCTTTGAAGAATATTGCCTAATTCTTTTACATTTAAACGGTTATCCCAAGTCAGAACAAATGTATCTTCTGCTTTTGAACTAAATTCACCATGCGTTGCTAAATGTATTACGGGAAAAGGTGTTTTACTAATTTGTTTTTGTAAAGCTTTGCTAGTGAACTTTTGATTTAAAAGCACTTGAGTTGATATTTCAGTATTAATATTTTCAACTTCGTTTTTAACACCCGGTAAGGGTACAAAACCTTGCCTTCCTTCGCTTAAAGCTCCAATTAAAACTTGCATTTTCTGACTTGCTAAAGGTTTAGGATCTAGAAGTTGCATTCCTGGAGCTAAAGCAAGATTGTATTTTTCTATTAAATAAAGATTTCCATCATGTAAAGCGGCTAATGGTACATTTTTCAAAGAGCCATCTAAAACAAATGTCAAAGTTTTAATTTCTGATGCTGCTAAATCTGCTTCTAATGGTTTAACAAGTAAATTATAAATTTCTTGACAGATAGCAAAGTGTTGTTTTTTGAGGAATTTACGTCTGATAGCACGGCGCATTTTCTGCACCTTTTTTTCTAATTCGTTTTCAGAAATAGCCGTTGTATAATGTTGTAGAGGTTGGTTTGGTAAAGAAACAATAGTTTCCAAACGATTTTCTAAGATGATTGGATAAATAACTGCTGCTTGAGTATCAATTTGATCGACTTGAGTTGGATTCGCTTTTAAACAAGGCTCGTTAAAGAAGTTATCTAACTCTGCTAGCTGTAGAGATTCAATAACTTGACGTGCTTTTTTGAGCTTTTCTTGACTTATTTCTCCTTTAACTGGAGTTAGTAATAAACTTACAAATTCTCGATAAACGGGTTCAACACTTTCACGAAACGAAAACTGAATATCTAGGTTGCTGGCAACTAATTCATTACGAATTGAATCAAGAGTTGTAACGGCACCGTCATATGCTGAAATTGCTTCTACAAAGTTATTTTGCTTTTTTGATAATCTTCCTAATTGCCATTGCCAGCGATAAGCAACATCGGGAGCATTACTTGTTTGTGCCAGTATTAATGCTTTTTGGGTTAATGTTTTTGCCGATTTTAACTGTTGAGTTTGTTCGTAAATATGTCCTAAATAACCAAGTGCATAAGAATGCGCTCTATCGTCTCCTAAAGTTTCGGCTTGCTGGGCTGCTTTAGCGATTTTTGCTGCTATATTATTTACAGATTCTCGATTGTTGAATATTGCTTTACCTTCTAAATCTTCAATACTTTGCACGTAGTTTACTAATGCATATACTGATGTTCTACTAGGTGGTATACTTTGCAATTGAGGCTGTATTTGTGTTGCTAATGCTCTAGCTTGTGATATTTTTTGAGTATCTATTAAAAGCCGTAGTTGATTCAACTTTGCTTGAAGTTTTATTGCAGGAGATTTTGATTTATCGATGGCTTGCTGGTAATATTTCAAAGCCTCTTGAGTGTTTTCTTCAAAACGGGAGGTGTTACCCAAAGCTAAAAGAATTTTGTCTATATTTGTATCAGAATTCAGTTGCTGAGCAATAGCTAAACTTTGCTGTAGTGTTTTTTTAGAATCTTTAAGATTTCCTATCTGTCTTAAAGCATCTCCCTTCTGAAGCAGACTAACAACTTTTAAAGCAGATAGTGGTTGCTGTTGTAGGGTTTTGTCAACTTCTTCTAAAGTATTTAGCGCCCGATTATGCATTCCCAATTGAGTATAAGCTTGAGTTTGATTAAGCAAAGTGCGAGTTAAACCATTTTTATCTCCTGTTTTTTCGTATATTTTTACCGCACGTTGCCAAACAGAAGCTGCATCTTCTGATTTACCTTCAGATAATAATAAACTTCCTTGAATATTCAACGCACTAGCTAAAAGGTTTTGATGGTGTTTTTGAGGAGAAGATAAAAACTCAATACTTTTTGCGATCGCGCTGTTTGCTTCGGTGAGTTTTCCCAATTTCTGGTATGCTTGTGCTAAGTTGCCGAGTACCATCGCTTCGTTAATGGTATCACCTCGGGAAATGAGTATTTTACGTGCCTGCTGCCATTTTGCAATTGCTTGAGTATACTGTTGGTTTTGAAAATGTTGTTTACCGGCTTGTGTGAGTGAATCTGGGGAATCAACAATATTGTTCGATACTGGCAATATTTCTACAGATTTAGCGTATTTCTGAACTTTGCTATATTTCGGAGTGGATGCAACCGCACTCGATAAAAATAAATTTGCATAAATACTTTTATTAAAAATAGTAACAGTTAAGATAATCGTAAATAAACTTAAAAAGAGATGATTAATATATTTTCTCTTGACTAAGCTTTGAAACTTAAAATAAATATATCGGACAAGTTTTCTATAATTAATTTTCATGATTATTTTAAGTTGTGAATAATTTAAGTAATTCGGCACAAATAAACAGAACAATGTTACAGAATTTAAATTGGCTTAAAACCCTTATTTCTACTGCCTACTCCCTACTCCCTACTCCCTTGTCATAGTTACAATTTTCAACGCCAACCTACTTAGTAGTTAAGTATTAGTTATATTCATTGCTTGTCAGCTTTTGTTTAGAATATTTGCAAGTTCGTAGTAATTTACATCTTGCATCAGTTACAGAAACCCGGTTTCTTGTAGGTTAAATAACGAGATTATCGTGTTTTCACGAATAGAAACCGGGTTTCTTTTAGCTTATTGCGAATGGTGCAAGAAGTAAGTAGTAAGGAATTCGCTTCCTAATTCGGTTAGCGATATTCTCGCTTACTACGTTAGCGCAGCGTGTCCGACAGGACATACCTTTTTACTTATCTGATTACAGTATTAAGACTAAAGTTGTGCCGTACAGACGTTATTCATAGATGCTGATGCTACCTCATTTAAACCAACTGAATTTAACAGTTGATTCCAATAACGTGTGGTAGTAGAATCATTTGGAGCAATACAGCGTTGTTGAGCTACATTACTAATAGTGTTATGCCAAATACCAGCATCTGCATAAACTTTAGAACGGTATTTTGGTTCTAATTGATTTAACTTTATCCGCACTGCTAAACTAGGTTGAATTCGCTTTACCCAACCTTCAGTTGTTACACTTTCATCTGTTAGAGAACTGCTATTTAATTCCAGAAACCACTGATATCGCCGATCAACTTTTAAACCTGGAGCTTCAGCAGGAAGAGTAAATGCAAAATATCCCGGCTTTTGGGGAAGCGTTACATTTTTTTCATAAACAACATCCTCGTTATCATCTACTAATATAAACGTAGCTTTCCGAGTATCAATCTCAGATATATGCCAGTAAAATGTAGGTCTTTCGTCAAAAGTTAACCCCACTTGTTCTTTTGGCATCAAAGAAATCAAACTGTTATTTGGTACAAAACTACTACGGCTTGCTCCATCGCTGGTTGACTTCGGTGCCCCTC
>JBCCLY010000479.1:0-3996 GCA_039026655.1 Cyanobacteria bacterium P01_C01_bin.38
CTCATCCGTCAGCATCGTGTAATCCAAACAATCCGTAGTCCAATTTGTTAAAAGCTTACCTCTTTGATTTAATAATCCACAACGCTCGCCAAAACCGTAAAATCGTTCTTGTGGAGTAATTTCCTTCCAATTAGAAATTTCGCCTTTGCGAAAACCAATTCCTAAATCTGTATCGTGAGCAAAAGGATTACCAGCTTTATCAAAACATTTTATTAAACAGGGATTTCGCTGCACGCAAACCTTGATTTTCTCAGTTTCAATAATTATTTGTTCGTCAGTTTCTTGAATATCGAAATTAACAACATTCCATTCCTCATCGGGTAAATTTACAGCCCAAGAGCGTCTCGGTGTCAACTCTCCCGTGGGTGAAAAGCGGATTCTAATTAAATTATTTGCAAGGATGGTGAGAATTAGAAGGGAATTATTACCGCAATTGAAATGTATTCCTTGGTTAAAGCGTTGGAAACTTTGTACTGAAGCGATGGTATTCCAAGCAGGTTCCGAGATGGGAAGTTGTCCGATGAATTCTGGCATTGTGGGAAAGTTAAATGGTAGATGCTGAGTTTAGTGATATTTTAACTTTGCCTATAAGCTTTTAAACCTTCCGCAAGTATTTCTTCAGTGAAATCTCCATCTTGATTTACTAAAACAACTGCTGCGATCTTTTCATCTGGGTAATATAACATTAGCGAGACAAAACCATAGGAACTACCATCGTGCCCTATTGCTTCTCCTGCATCTGTTTGAAAACGTGCTATTCCCAAACCATATTCGTCACCTTCTCCCGTAGGAATAAAAGTTAACATTTCCTTAAGTATTTGAGGAGAGAGTAAAGTTTTTTCTGCAACTAATGCATCGATAAATTTAGCAGTATCCATTGCATTAGAAATTAAGCCACCATCTCCAAGTCCGTTTCCTTCATTTAATCCTTTGTGACTGTTAAGAACTCCATCTTCATTTCTATCGCTATAACCAGTCACAATTGATGTAGAATTATTTTCTATTAACTCAGTAAAAGTATTTTTTAGGTCTATCGGATTTAAAATTTGCTTGCGTATAACTTCAGCAAGAGATTTCCCCGTTTTCTCCTCGACAATCAATTCTAGAAGTATATAATTACTATTGCTATAATCGTGTTTTTTCCCTGGTTTCGCTTGTGGTTCTCCGTAAATTAACTTAATTACCTCTCTTGCTTTCCAAGGTTGAGAACGACTTCTACCTTCTGTAATTTTTGCAAAATTATCATCTAAATAATCAACAATACCACTAGTATGATTCAGCAGTTGACGAACAGTAATTTCATCGCTGTAACGAATGTTCCTACTAATATTTTTTGGTAAATAATTGTTTATAGATTCATCTAAATTTAACTGACCTTGTTCTACTAATTTTAGTACCGCAACTGCTACAAAGGTTTTACTAACGCTTGCTAAAGCTAATCTGTCATTGGGTTTCATCAGTGTTTCTGATTCTAAATCGCTATAACCAGATGCACCAACCCAAGTTCCTTTAGGCCCCGAAATATACATTACAACTCCCGGAATATCCAGGTCTTCAACTGCTTTATCTAAAACTGTTTGTAATTGAGAGTTATTGATTTGTTTGGAGTTTGTTTCTACATATTCGGTAACAGTTTTATTTAATTCTAGCTCTGTTGAAAAACTTATATTAGGAACGCATCCTACGCAAATAGTAGAAAATACGGCAGCGATTGTTGTTAGGGTTTTATTTTGAAAGATTATTTTTAGTTTCATTCTGTTAAGAAGCAGTTTTATATTTTAATTTTCCATTAAATTTTAGTCTTTCTTTTAATTATCTGCTTACGTCTTATTACTGAAAAAAAGCAACCTTTGAATAGGGTTAGCCCATGTTTACTAGATAAATTTTCTTGATAATTATGATTTATAAAGTTGGTTGTTAATTTAATAGTATGCGGTAATGAATTGCTCAAAAGCTTGGAATTATTACTATCAAAAGGGAATAATATTTACAAATTAACTTGATAGTAAGTAGGTTGGCGTTGAAAATCGTAGTTAAGACTTTAGAGTAGGGAGTAGCAACGAGGGTTTAAGGGTCGTTTACTTATCAATAAAATGGTGCGTTACGCTGTCGCGATAACGCACCCTACAAACTCAAGAAACTATCGTTACCTTCACCTAGCTTGACTGCACCTTCTAAAGTACCGTTGTTAATTACCTTGATTTCTCCTTGAGAACCAGTCGCATCAATAGCGAAACCATTACCACCTCTGATGGTACCGTCATTAGTTATAGTACCGTTGAAAGCAACACCAGATTCAATTAAAATACCTGCTGCTGTTTCTGAAGCAATTACAGCATTCCCAGTGTTAGTAATATCACCAGTGACTGTTGCAACATCTTCACCAGAACCATTGAAGAAGCGCACGCCAGCTGGAACATTAGCATCACCTCTTCCCTGAATTACTCCTTCGTTAAATAGATAGTTTAAATATTGATTTATCCATAAAAAGCTAGTTAATTAATGTAGCTTTATTAATTGTTTTTTATAAGTGGGTATGCCTTAATTATTTGTGTCATTGCGAGGGACACCAAAATATTGTTTGTTGCGGTAAGCTAATTTCTGATTTAGCTACGTTACTACTGAAAAATCCTAAAGCGCAAACTAAAATAATTATTGGTACAACCATTCCGACGATGGTTACACCAATAATTAATAGGTTATCTGCAAGGTTAGAAAATCGAATTTGGTTGCCTATTTATAAGAATAGGACTTACGCACTAAGAACGGTACCCGAGCCTATTCCAGACATTTTCGATCCCCCCAACCCCCCGCTAATTTGGGGGGCTTGCATAAGTCCGAAAGAAAACAGTTTCTCAAAGCAATAATGGTTGCTATTTACCATCTCCCTTGTCAAAGTTCTACAGAATTTTTCCCATATAGTCTTATGCCACTACTCACTATGAAAGTCCGATAGTATCGGTGGTGTTAGCACCAGTGAAGTCAGCGCCAGTTGTTATTGCGTTGGTGAAGTCGGCTTTGGTTAAATCTGAATTTACGAAAAGAGCGTTGGTGAAGTCAGCACTATTGGCAATACCATCAATAAATGCGATACCGGATAAGTCAGCACCGAGTGTATCCGCATCGTTACCGTCGATAAATATAGCGTTACTTAAAATAGCTTTTTCTAGCACAGCGTTTTGCAAGTCAGCATCTGTAAAGATAGCGCTGTCTGCATTTGTTTCCTTGAGATTTGCGTTTACAAGGGTAGCACCTGTAAAGTCTGCCCCAGTAACATCGGTTTTCTCCGCAGAAGCGCCGGTTAAATCGGCTTCTTGAAGTTTAGCGTTAGTCAGATTTGCTCCATCCAAAAATGCGCCATCTAATTGTGCTGTAAGTTGGGGAGCATTATTAGGCGCTCTAAAATCAGCATTGGTTAAGTTTACTCTTCCCAAGAAAGCACCACTTAAGTCGGTTCCTCTAAACTTAGCTCCAGTAAGCTCAGCAGCTTCTAGGAATATACCTTCAGCGTTGGCTCTATTGAAGTTAGCACCAGTTAAGATAGAGTCTGCAAGTTTAGCATTAGTCAGAGTCGCACCGTTAAATTCAGTATTAGCTAAATTCACATCTTCTGTATCTAGGCTGCTTAAATTAGCATTACGGAAAGTTGTATTACTGAAGGTTGTATCGGTGATTGATAAGCCTGACAGATTAGCATTATTAAAGTTAGTGTCACCAATGGTTCCATCTGTAAAGTTAGTTAGACGGAAATCAGCACCGCTGGCGTTCACATTGTCGAAAGTTACCCCTTCTAAGTTAGCTCCTTGGAGGTTTTTACCGCTAAGGCTGGAATCAATCAGGGTAGCACCAGAGAAATTAGCTCCTGTCAAGTCTAAACCGCTAAAATTCTCGTTTACCAAAGTTTGTCCGCTAAAGTCTAAAGCCATGATTCTAATCTGATTATTTTACATCTACCTCTGGGAATAAAAGTACTTTTATTTAGATAAAGAAAAATAC
>JBCCLY010000480.1:0-3981 GCA_039026655.1 Cyanobacteria bacterium P01_C01_bin.38
CCAATCCCCAATGCCCCATCCCCAATTCCCAATCCCCAATCCCCAATTACCAATTACCAATTCCCCATTCTTCCAATTTAGAAGTTAATATCTGCTGAATTTGTTTTTGTACTTCTTCTTTATCTAAACCAGCTTCTATTCTAAAATTTCGTTGTGGAGATAATGCTGCTTGCTCAGAATATCCTTTCTGCACGCGACGATGAAATTCAATTTTTTCTTGTTCGATTCTATCTGCTTTGTGTCCGCTTTTTCGCTTTCGTGCCATTCCTTGTTCAACTTCTAAGTCTAACCACAAAGTTAAATCACTTTTCAATCCAGATGTAGCTATAGAGTTAAGTTGATTAATCAAATTCATGTCTAAATTGCGACCGTAACCTTGATAGGCTATCGTCGAATCAATATAGCGATCGCACAATATTATTTTTCCCGATTTCAAGTTAGGAAGTAGTTCTTGCTCTACGTGTTGAGAGCGATCGGCGGCATACAATAATAGTTCTGTTGTGGCACTAATTGCTTTATTACTGCTTTCCAACAACAAAGAGCGAAGATGCAACCCTAATTCAGTTCCTCCCGGTTCGCGAGTTGTTACCACAGCTACACTTAAACTTTGCAGCCATTCACTACAAAGCTGCATTTGCGTGGTTTTACCGCAACCTTCTACCCCTTCAAAGACAATTAATTTACCGTTCATAAATTTAACGATTATGCCGCCAACTATGCCAAAATATCATCTTTACCTAGGTTAAGCTCACCCTCATTAATCTATTTTATGCTCAAAATCTCTCTCCTTTTTAGTTAGGAGAGAGGTTATGAGTCTGCGATTTTCCAAAATTAATCGAAGGGAAAATCAAAACAGCCTTTAGCTTTTACTTTTCAATTTACGCAATATCTCTTAACTCCTACTTCCTAACTTATAACTCTTTCTACCTTAGAGATACTGTGTTAAAGTTTTACTCAAGGTTGTTTTTGGTACTGCACCTACAACCGTATCGACTTGCCGACCGCCTTTAAATACTATCAGCGTTGGAATGCTGCGAATGCCATAATGACTGGCAACAGTGGGATTTTGGTCTGTGTTTAATTTCACCACTTTTACTTGTCCTTCGTATTCCCCAGCAACTTCATCTACTACTGGAGCAACCATCCGACAAGGGCCGCACCAAGGTGCCCAGAAGTCTACCAGTACGGGAACTTCGCTTTCGAGGACTTCTTGCTTAAAGGTGGCTTCTGTCACATTCGTAATGGATGACATATTTGTCCTCCTATTAATTTTATTTCTATAGTTCGATAAAGTCGAATAATTAAAATATAGACCTTTTTAAGACAAGCTGCAACAATGAGATTTCTTTATCATCCAGAGCAAAAAAATATATCTTTAGCGGGAGTACTTTATGCGTTAGGGGACCCTGTTCGATTAGAGATTGTCCGACAGTTAGCGGCGAAAAAAGAGCAGTGTTGTGGGGACTTCGACTTTGCTATAGCAAAATCAACAATGTCCAATCACTTTAAAATATTGCGAGAGTCAGGGTTAGTATTAACCAGAAAAGAAGGAACCCAGCATATAAACACCTTGCGAAGTGAAGATTTAGAAGAATTATTTCCAGGATTGTTAGAAGCTGTATTAAATTCCGCGCAACCATTTATCATGTCTCAAGAAGCAGTCACTAGTTAACAGTTATCAGTGAACAGTGAACAGTGAACAGTGAATGTTTGTAGTTTAAAGCGTAGTTAATACTAATTTACAACTCCTAACTCCTAACTCCTAACTCCTAACTCCTAACTCCTAACTCCTAACTCCTAACTATTAATTCCTGACTGCGTTGGTAAAGTCGCTAAACCCTAATTTTGCGTTGTTGAAGTTAGCATTTGTGATATTGGAATGTCGGAAAGATGTTGTTGAATAAGTAGTAATTTCTTTAATGGTGTAGCGAAGAGAAATTATAGTTAATCCAATGTAAGTTAATGATAAGAAGCTTAGACTAAATCCCCATATTAAATTTTGAGTGCTTAAAAAAGCAATTGCTCTTGTTCCTACTAAAAAACCGAATCCATAGTTGTAAATTGTACTTGCTACAGATAAAGTAATCGGCATAAACCCTTTTTTGAAATAAATAGAGCTAATTGACATTATTACTGCTCCAATAACGGCAGAAACAATTGCTACTTGTGGATTTTTTCCAGCAGCAGTACCACCATAGAAAAACCCTAAAATTGCTCCTGAAGTTGCACCACAAATAATTGTAACAATACGTTTAAAAATAGATTTTTTCTTACCTAAACTCATTGCAGCGCCAGCTATACCGGAAATAGCTAAACTAATAGATAAAGCAATACCATATACCCAAACTGGACTTTCCGGAGTTCTTTCTATGACTCCAAATATCATTTGACTAACAGCATGAAAGACTATAATAGTTGTTACAAAAGTGACAGCTATTAGAGATAAAAATATTTTAGCTGTTTGGCCTGATTTAACATTCTCAAAGTTAGCTGCTCGTAGTGAACTATTACTAAAATCGCAACCGCGAATATCTGAAGAACTGAAATTAGCACCATCAAGATTTTGACCTTTAAAAGAAAAGTTTCTTAAATCTCGATTGCTAAAGTTAAGGTTTTCATCATTCATGCTATCAATTATCAATTAACAATTATCAGTTATCAATTATCAGTTTTCATTCGGAGGGTGTGGATCATCAATTATCAAACCGAAAATACTCCCTACTCCCTACTCCCTACTCCCCATTCCCTATTCCCCATTCCCTCTTATAATGAATATTCCTAAAAATCAAAGTCAATTTCCCTATTTAAATCGATTTATTTTCACAACCACAACGGGTTTCTTACTATTATTACCGCTTATATTTTATGGCTGGCAATGTTTTTCGCGTCCATCTCAAACTAATTTAGAAGAGAAATTATTTAAGGGTATTGTCTACAAACGTAAATTTGGTTTGACAGCACGTCCGGCGATTGCTCACATTATAAGTATCGATTTATCAGCGCCGGGGGTAAAAGTGCTGGTGACTCCACCGCAGTCTATTACTGAAAATAATACAAGGGCGCAAACAACTTCGCAGTTTTTGCAAAAATTTAAACTTCAATTAGCTGTGAATGCTAATTATTTCTATCCTTTCCGCGAAAACACTCCTTGGGATTATTATCCTCATACTGGAGACATAACTTATGCTGTAGGGCAAGCAATTTCTAATGGAAAGCGTTACTCGAAAGCCGATGCGAAATGGGGGGTTTTATGCATTTCTCCAAATAACCGCGCCCAAATTTTAAACAATGGAGATTGTCCTAAAAATACGCTTCAAGGTGTTGCAGGAAAAGATGTGTTTATTGAAAATGGTAAAGCTGTAAAATTAGAATCCGAGGCAGATAAACCTTATCCACGAGTGGCAGTTGCAATTAATAAACAAGGAAATATTCTTTGGCTGATTGCGATAGATGGGAAACAGCCACTTTACAGCGAAGGAGCTACGATTGGGGAGTTGACAAGAATTGTTCAAGATTTAGGTGCATATAAAGCCTTGAATTTAGACGGTGGAGGTTCAACCACTTTAGTAATGACAAAGAATAATAAACCAAAGCTGTTAAATGCACCGATTCATACTAAACTACCAATGCGCGAGCGCCCGGTTGCTAACCAACTGGGTTTTTACGCTGATAGCCTGTAAGTTATATGTAATTTTAATATTCAGTAATTGTAAACTAAACTACTTAAATTTCAATTAGTCAATAAATTAATTAAATGATTATTACAAAGCACTTGTACTAGATGCGTTGTAAAAAATCAAAAGCTAAACTAGTACCGTATTCAGAATTAAAAGGCTAATTAAATGATTCAAGAGCGCGACTATACGTTAATTATTGATAAAAGCGGTAGTATGTCAACTCCCGATCAAGTTGGTGGAAAAAGTAGATGGGAGATAATGCAAGAATCTACCCTTGCTTTGGCTAGAAAGTGCGAGCAGTTCG
>JBCCLY010000481.1:0-3978 GCA_039026655.1 Cyanobacteria bacterium P01_C01_bin.38
AAATTTTGACGTTTGTGTTTTTAAGGGTTTTGAGGTTGAATAAATTTTGACGTTTGTGTTTTTAAGGGTTTTGAGGTTGAAGGAATTTTGACGTTTGTGTTTTTAAGGTTTTTGAGGTTTAAGAAATTTTAAGGTTTGTGTTGTTAAGGGTTTTGAGGTTGAATAAATTTTGACGTTTGTGTTGTTAAGGGTTTTGAGGTTGAAGGAATTTTGACGTTTGTGTTTTTAAGGTTTTTGAGGTTTAAGAAATTTTAAGGTTTGTGTTGTTAAGGGTTTTGGCGCTAAAGCGCAACTACGAACGAATAATATAGGAGTATTATCATGACTGCTACAGCTACGAAAAAAACTGCGATTAAAACTAATGACACCTTTTATCTTAGACATCGAAACGGTCAATACCTGGTTTCCGTAGATAAAGGACGATACTATTTTCCACAATTAGATAATACCGGACAAGTTAAACTACAACTCAAAGGTAGAAACAATAATCAACAGCTTAAAGATGGTGACACGGTAAAAATCTGTTCTCAAGAATCAGTTTTGGGTAAAAAAGATGTCTTGGGTGCTTTCTCAGATAGCCATAATTGTTATTACTGGAAAGATGGTTATGACGATAAGAAACAAAGTTGGCAGATTCATAAAGTTAGGGATGATGGTGATGTAATTTGTTATGGAGATGAAGTTTACATTACTAACGTCTCTTACAAAAATCAAAGACTTGCAGCCGATACTCGATATCATGGCTATATAACTACCAAAAAGAATGCACCAGATTCTTGGATTATAGAAAGCGTCGATCGCAAGCAACCCGAACAATCTAAACCAGCTAAAAAAGATACTACAAATAATAAAAAAAATCAGCAAAAACCAGCAAGCGATAATCCTAAAGAGCAATTTATCTACGCTAATGGTTTTCCTACTTTCGATTCTACAAAGGAATTACCAGCAAGCGTTCAACCTACCCGTCATTGGGAATTCAATTTCTATACAAGTGCTATCGGTTTAAAAGCAGTTAAGCCACTTTTAACCATCCCAACTCAAAATAACGGACAACTCCAACTTACTGCTGCTAGTTATTTACCACCCAATCTTACCCGTCTCAATCCAGATAAATATAGCGATGAATTTTTCGTCGAACGTCGTCTGAACGGATTTAATCCCGGACAAATGAAGCGAGTTGAAAATCAACCTTGGCAATATATAATTCGCTATGAATTCCCTGACGTTCAAGTTGACGAAAACGGAATTTTACCACAATATATCGAAGCCAGATTTTGTCTCGACTCTCAAAAACTCCATCCCCATTCCATTGAATATCTGCTTTACGAAGAAACAGAAAATCTTACTAACAAACCAGGCGATCGCGATTGGGAATGGGCGAAAAAACTGTTTCGCAATGCCGAATTCGTTTCCCACGAACTTCGCACGCATTTAGGAGCAACTCACCTAAATATGGATCAGTACGCAATGGCGTATTACCGTAATATAGATAAGAATCCCATCAAACAATTACTTCATCCCCACTTTGAAGGATTGTTAAAAATTGACCAGCAGGGAATCAACGTACTTATCGGAAACGAAGCTCATGAAGGAACAGTACCCAGTCTTACCTGTTTAAATTATCAAGACTCTCAACGTCTTCTCAAAGAAGGTTTGAAATATTTAACCTATCGTAACTGGAGTCCCCGACAGCAAACCTTACCAGATTACGTCGAGAATAACTATTTCGATACAGCAGCAATTACCATGTGGAACATCTTAACCGAATACGTTAAGAACTTCTGCGACGAGCATCAACAAGAAATTCAACAACAGTGGTCGGAAATTGAAGCAATGTCCGATGATTTGAGTTCCCATTCAATTCTCAAACCAGAATTGGGTACCTTAGACATCAAAAATATGTCCGACTTGCGGCAAATGTTGATTTACATCATTTACACCTGCACCTTCCAACATTCCTGGGTAAATAACAAGCAGTATGAAGACGGTGGTGATGTCGAGTATGCAACCTTGGGAATGTGGAAAAACAATAACGATCCAGATGTTGCAGCAAGAAACGCTCAGCAGATAATTACCCTATGGAATCTTACCAGCGTTCGTTACAACCTAATTATGGATATTGGATCTACCGAACTTAAAAATGCACTTTGGGAAAATCGCGACAAAATTAATCCCGGAATTGACATTAATTCGATTTTGATGAGCATTAGTATTTGATTAGAGGGGGTAGAGGGGGAAGAGTGGGGAGAGGGGGTAGAAAATTATTATTCCTATGCCGCTTAAAGATTACTATTTCTGTTTACCTCTTTCCTCTGCGCTCTCTGCGCTCTCTGCGGTTTTTTAAAATCGATAACTTTCTAAGAAAAAAGGAGAAGGGAATCCTGTTTAAATTTTCACAATGCATAGGTTTGTGCAGGGGTTTTGAATTAAATATTTCTTCCCCCTCCCTACATTCTTCCCCCTCTTCCCCCTCTCCCCCTCTACCCCCTCCCTAAAAAAATCAACCATAAATTAATATAGCCATGACAATTCAATCGCAAACCAAAACCCAATCCGACGTAATCAAAGCTGGAGATACCATCTACCTACAACACATGACTGGTAAATATCTAACTACCGCTCATGAAGGAAGATATAAATGGTCAACCTTACATAATACAGGTCAGGTAAAGCTGGAAATTCAAAGCAATATAAAAGGTGAATTAAAAGACGGTAGCGTTGTTCAACTCAAATCTACCGAATCCAAACTAGATAATCATAATGTGTTGGGTGCTTTCATGGATAGTCATGATTGCTACTACTGGAAAGATGGTTACAGCGCTAAAAAACAAGGTTGGTATATCACTAAAAGAAACCGCGACGGTGACGATAAAATTCGTTATGGTGATGAAGTTTATTTCACTAATTTACATTACACTAATCAAAGATTAGCTCGTTGCTCTTGGTATGCTGGATTTATCACTACCTTTCCCCACGCTAACGAATGGTGGACTCTCAAAGCTGAAGGAACTCAAAACGAACAAGGCATCAGTTCCGAAGCTGCTTTCTTACAAAGCATATTTGAACCAAATACCAGAGAATTTAGTACAGCAAATATGGCTTATCTAGCTTATATTGCTGAAGCTGCTTATTCCAACCCCGCAGAAAGTAAAACCAAATTAGAGCAACTAGGATTTAATATCAACGCTCACGACCATTTTGTTGAGTTTCCCGATTCCAACACCGAAGGTTTAATTGTCGGAGATGACGAAAAAATTATTATTGCTTTTCGGGGTACTCAAGAAAAATACGATTGGAAAACCGATATCAACTTGCTCCAAGCTGCTTGGAAAGTAGGGATGGTACATTCTGGCTTTTATAATTCTCTCACGTCGGTATGGCCTGTTGCAATGAAACGTTTAGAAGCAGCAAGAACCAACAATCAACCAATTTGGTTAACCGGACATAGTTTGGGAGGAGCATTAGCAGCATTAGCCTGTGCAACCTTTAATAATGAACTACCCGATTTTGAAATCGGTGGAATCTATACTTTCGGACAACCCAGAATCGGCGATCGCATCTTTTGTCAGGCTTGTGATGAAACTTCCAAAGACCGTTTATTCAGAGTTGTAAATAATAACGATGTCGTACCCAGAGTTCCCAAACTTAAATACGAACATATGGGAACGTTAATTTATTTCGACGCTGACGGAAATTTACATCACGATTCCGGATTAACTTGGGGAAATAGATTCAAAGGTTATGCTCAAAGCCTTTTCAATCTTGATTCCGACGATATTGGCGACCATCGGATGGGTGATTATCGACTTTTGACAATGCGACAATTACAAGGTTAAAGGTCAAAGGTTAAAGGTTTTAAATAAAAAAGTTTGGTCGCTATTTCAAGGAAATCCTCAAATATAGATAAAAGATAGCCGTCAACAAGTATTTCCTTGTTCCCAGGTTCTACCTGGGAATAAAGTTCATGAGGCTCTGCCT
>JBCCLY010000482.1:0-3978 GCA_039026655.1 Cyanobacteria bacterium P01_C01_bin.38
TATCTGGTAGCTTATTGAAATCTTCTACTTGAATTTTAATTGGTTGGCTTTTATCGCAATTAATCAGTTTTTCATATTCAGCTATTTCTTCTTGTAAAGCCATTAAATGTGACTTTTTTACATCAATGTCAAGCTGCCAACTTTCGGGTTCTCTTTGTTTCCATGCTTCGTCTTGTTCAACTGCGGCTATAGAATATTCAAATTTAAGGGCGCAGTCTTTACTGTACTTATATTGCAAATCATTTTTAATCATGGTTCCCACCTTTCTAAATCAATGGCAATAATTCCCTTTATATTTTTCATTCTATCGCGCTGAAAAAATTCAAATGAGTTTAAACCTAAATCACCTACTGGTTCATCCGAACGAAAAATTTCACCTTTATATTTTGATTTTTGCGATTGTCTGTCAAAACTATTAATTAAACTTGGAGCATTTTTTCGGAGATAATCAATATCTACAGCTTCATTATCATAACAAGCATCAAAATCATTTGGGTTTGGTTTACTTGTAACAAAACTGCCATTTATATAAATTGTTCTACAGCCTGCTGCTTTTAATTGCGTCATTGCCAATTCCAAACCAAAAATCATTCTCTCTCTCTTAAAACTATTTCCAAACCTTTCCTTAAACTCCTCCCATTCGCAAAAATGAACTCCTGGCGGTAAATTACCATTTTCGTCAAATTCCGGAATCACGTTCTCACACCCTAACTATATTTTCGTGAAGATACCCGAAGTTTTTATTCATTATATTGTTCCGCAAGCCCCTGTTTCATTAATTCGGAAAGTATGATGTATTTTACCAGGATGCTTGTCGCGACATTGATGAGAAACTACTTCTAAATCTTTATCAATAAAATACTCACCACTATCCGGTTCAACAGCAACATACCAGTTGTAATGAGTTTCAATTAATTCCGATTTCACTTTATCAAAAATTGGTTTGCAGCGTTGGTAAAAAGCCTCGCGTTCGGCTTCACGTTGCGCTTTCTGTTCTTCAGTCCACTGTATTTCGGGGAATATTCTACCCCGTCGGGCTGTGCGAGTAGATTTATTTATTGTCATAATCGTTTCTCCTTTTTTTATTATTATAGACTGCAAGTAATATTTTTTTATTAAACCTTATTAACTCTCCTAAAGTTGCATAATTATCATCATTCTCAAAAATATTAAATTAGTTTTAACAGTAAATATTGCCAAACAATTTAATTGGATTTTTAATATATAAGTTGATTAAAATATGAAATAATACAAGTTAAATCGTATTTTTGCTCAAATTGTAATTATTAATTCAATATAATAAACCAAGAAAATGGAAATTAATATCCAGAAAGAAGAATTTAGTTATGCATATATATATGCCGTTGTATCGGCAGCGGGTTATTCATGTCAGATAGCATCAAGACCTATGGATATAGGTGGAATAGATATTATTATCTCGGGTGAAGAAAAGGAATTTACTTTATATCCACCACGTCTAGAAGTGCAAGTAAAATCTACTTCAACTGCTGTCATAGATAATGAATTTGTTAGATACCCACTCAAGCTTAAAAACTACAACGAACTGAGAAAATCAAAAACTCTAGTTCCTAAAATCTTAGTCATTATTTTACTTCCCGATAACCCCCAAGAATGGGTCAATCAATCAGAAGAAGAGTTATGCCTACGTCGATGTGGATATTGGTTATCATTAAAAGAACAACCGGAAACACAAAACACAGAAAGCGTTACAGTTTATTTACCGCGCCAACAACTATTTACGGTCAGTGCTATTAAAAACATTATGGATACTATTGAAGCAAGGGGTAAATTATGAAAGCAATTGTTAGCGATACTGAAATACTTAAATCCATAGAACCATGCCAGGTAGAAAGTTATTTAAAGTCTAAAGGATGGCATGAAAGAACTCGCGTACCGGATGAAGTTTCTGGGTGGACTAGAGATACTTTTGCTGACGATAAATTAAAGATTTATTTACCATTAGACCCCAGCTTTGATGACTACCCACGTCGTATGTATGAAGTCATGGAAGTTTTAGAAAAAGCAGAAAATCGCTCCCAACTTGATATTTTAAGCGAACTTATTACTATCGTACATAACGTTACCGTTCAAGGCGTTGTAATGCAAATTTATGCGCCAAAGAAAGAACATTTAAACGGTGAAGTTACGCTGGTGGGTGTAGTAGTTGATAAACTAAGAAAGATTAAAACCGAGCTTATAAATCACGATTATATTTTGGCGATTAAAGCTTACCAAGAACGGTTAATAATTACTTGCCAAGGTGATTTAATTAAAGAAAGTAATGCTTTTGTGTTAAAAAATCCATCAAATATTACTTTAGAAAATATTGAGTAACGCCAGTAATATCTGACCATCCATAAATGGTAAAATCATCTGATAGCAGTTTTGATATCAGCATGACCAAACCAGTACCTAAAAGCCAAATGCTTCGCGTACCGACGGTATTGATTCCCATCGTCCGCGAACTGTCCCGATTGCATCGAGAAGGACACACAACCGCCATCCTGCAAAGGCTTCAGAGTGTAGTAACCGAACTTGATAGCAAAACTGATATCGACCATTATTCGACAAATACCAACCATCTGGAAGAAAATCTCGTTGCACTCAACAACCGAGTAGCGCAGTTGGAAGGGGCATTAATTGCTATTTCTAGTAACTCCATCGGATCAAATAATCACAGACGATATAAAAATTCGGGTAATCCCTACAATCAAAGTGGACGACCACCTCAAATAGAAGCCCTTGATGAAGAAAAGTTAGCACTGCGACTTAACGTTAATATCCCTACGCTGCAAGAAAAACGTACAACTCTAACCCAAGAAGAATTTTCGGAGTGGAGTAAAAACCGGGACCGCGCTAAATATATGTGGCGATTTAACGAAAAAGATAAACTTTATCACCCGGTAAAGTAGGTGTAGTAATTAGCTTTTTATATTACGCAGGTTCTTCAATTTATAAACTAATGCTTTAACATTAATTGCCGCAACTTTATCAATTGATTTAAACTTTCTTCAACCTTGTGAGGATTCATTATTTCTTGATAATTGATTAGGATAAGCATATTTTCATTCAGTTCAAGTTCTATATTTGGTATTGATAAGAGATATTTCATCATTCTTTCTTTGATGACAGAAATCGTAAGCAAAATTTTCATCCGTACAGCGTACAGTAAAACGTTCAGAAAATTCTACAGATTCAAAATTTTTATCTTTAAAACCCAAAGCATTTCCAACTTGTTCAAAAAAGTTTTTTGGACGTATAACAAGTTTGGGATAATATTGCGGTGGGCTGAATCATTACTACTCCAAAGTAATGATGATAAGTTGTTTTAGATGTTGTTGTAGATGTTCCATTGAAATGGGAACTTATGGTGTATGTTTCATAGTGAAAATTAAAAGAGAAAGCTGGGTATCTATCCCACGTTCCTTCAAGAACGTCAAACGCATAGCGATTAGAACCTTCTTGCAATTGACGAGAGTGTGAATAACGACGGTAAATTTCACGGTCGCAACTCGGATTGTAATCCCAATTGTATGACTGCGCCCAAGTTTGATAAGCTTCTTGCCTTTCTTTATTCTGCTGCGACTCTAGATAGACAAAAGCTAAAACTAAAACAATAACAATGACAGCAACAAAGGTTGGTTCCACAGCATCCGCCGGAAAAATAAACGATAATTATTTAACTACAAATTAAACCCATACTTTTTCCGATAAAATACAATCTCGCCGGACTGCACTCTATGTCCCCACGGTTATGTTTAATGGGTATGGCTTCAACATAAGAATCGGTTATAGAAAGAGGCGCTCGCCGCAGTGGGCGAGACTGTGGTCGGGTAGCAAGGTTATATCGCTATAACCCCGCCCCCTCAGAACCGGACTTGCGACGCAAACCGCATCCGGCTCAAGCAAGTCATAAACTACTCACTGTTCCAGAATGTATTTGTTGATGACAGTACA
>JBCCLY010000483.1:0-3970 GCA_039026655.1 Cyanobacteria bacterium P01_C01_bin.38
ATTTTCGCGGATAGTGTGGCAGCTATGCCTATCCCGTTCGACGAGTGCTAGGTGATGGAAACCAGCCATAGCTGTTCCTATCGCCAAACCTCCAGCACCCGTAAATAACTCTACTGATTTCACGTTTATTAATTTAGAAGCGGACGTTGCAAGACATATTTATAGTACACATCGCCTATCCAAAAATATTACTATATGCCCTCAAGAGGGCTAACTACGAGCAATATTTTTGCATAACAATGCAACCTGGTTCTTGCTTTCAAATTCTTACTAGTTGTAGTCTGAGCGTCATGACTGTCCTTTTTTATTACCTTACGCATCAATATTTATATTAGACCTTATCTTCAGAACCTCATCGTTTATTCAAGTTTTAAAGCGCAGTAAACTGGATTGCAATGTAGTGTATGCATTACCCCATCGCGCTTCCGGTGAAGCGCGAAGATGCGCTCCAATTCTACAAACAAACCTTCATCCATGCTGTCAAACTTATCACCACTTACAACTAATAAAGCCAAATGTTACCAATGGACTTTAAACGCGGAAACACAAGCCATATAAGTCTTAATCAATCGTCTAAATGTATTGTAAATACTTTTATTAATTTGCTACATTGCTACAAAATAGGTAACGTCAAAAGTCTTCATTACCGCATCCATCTTATTAGAACGCATCCGCGCAGAAAAAGAAAAACTCCAACAACAAACCAAAGCTGCTAAAAATCCAAAGGTAAACTACCAAACGCCTGAGTAAAAAAAACAGCCACAAGAACCAATTCAACTAGAATTACCGGGGATGGAGGAAGAGGAATAGCAAGCTTTTGAATAATGTGTCAAAATCAACTAATCCGTAAAAACTCTACTTAATTCTACGGATATATCTACTTGTAAACATACTTTATTTATCATGTATTATACATTTGTACTACGCATGAAATTGATAGATATAACAATTTATTTGATTAGTAATAATCTAACTTTTATTTTTACCGATATAAAAATTATTGCACTAAAAACATGACTTACTTTTCTAAAGTAAACCTATATTTTGTCTTATTGCCTAAATACTTCTTCAAACATTTTTTATATTTTTATGAGCTTGCTTAGAGAAATTCAAGAAGCTACAACCAATCCAAACTATAGGTTAGCAGATGTATTACGACTGTCAAAAATCCTTGCAGCACGTTTGAGCCATCAAGAATTAAGAAATTGGGTAGAAAAAGAACTCAACGGTTATAAAAGTAGCGACGTAATACCACGATATAGAATTTTAAAGAATCTTGGGTCTAGAGGAGACTTTATTGGACTATTTGGTAGAGGTGCATTTATTGCACCTATCCCGCTTTTCTGTTTACCCGAAGAGTTTGCAGCGTCTTTATCCAAGGTAAATGTGCTACAAAGTGTCAGTGCTATAGAAAATATTGTGGAACAAGCAAATAATTCAGGTACAAGCATCCTACGAGAATTTTGGCCTGCGGATGCTGTTGCGCTATTTGGTTCCGATATTTTTGAGGATATGAAATGCGGACAAGCATGGCGTGATATTCCAACAAACTCTTTCGTAGCTATTCTTGATACCGTAAAAAATAGCATCCTAAACTTTGTTTTGGAAATCGAAATTCAAGCACCATATGCAGGAGAAGCAGAACCTGGGACAAAACCAATTCCTGATGCGGTGGTAACTCAAATCTTCTACCAATTTATACTAGACCAAAGTACTCATAAATCTATAGATAAGTCGAAGAAAATTACAAATCTACAGCAAGAATTAATTATGTCAGATAATCATTCTACAAATATTCAAGCTGGTCGTGATGCCAGCGGTAATATATCTAATTCGGAAATTTCTGGTGTTGTTGCAAGTGGAGATATTAGCGGTATTGTTAATAATAGTATTAGCCAACTGCAAAAATCCGACGACCACAATATAATAAAATTAGCGGAATTACTAAACAAATTAAAAACCGCAATTGAAACAGAACCAGCCTTACCAGCAGAAGATAAAGAAGTAGCATTAGAACAAGTAGCTGTTCTAGCTTCGGAAGGACAAAATCCTAAAAAGGAATCAAAATTTAAACCAGTCAAAACAGCTATTGCTGCACTCAAAGGAACAGTAGCAGGATTACCAGCAGCCGCGAAATTAGTCAAAGAATTTAACCAACTATTGCCTTTAATTGGTCAATTTTTCAATAATGGTTAATTTCAATGGAGCGTAAATAAAAAACCTTGACAATATGTGTAATAAGAATTGAAGAATATAAATATTAAGGTGGAGGTATCTACATAACAAATACAAGCCTGCCCATTATTTCCCGAATTTAGCTATTGACGATAACACTTTCTAGCCTTACAAACTCAAATTTTTAGATATTCATTGCACTTGCTAATATGCCTTTATACTCTCTCTCCGCCGGACCTATAGAATTTCAAAAAGCGATGATTTTTATAGATGGTACAAACTTGTTTTATCGCTTAGAAGGTGCAAAACTAAATTTAAATGAAAACTTATCACATATTTTGAAAAATTTTATTAATGGTCGTCAACTAATTAGAACTTATCTATACACAATCGAACAACACTTCAAAAAAGCTCAAAATTTTCACGGCAACCATATTAGCAACAATATTAGAATCGTATATGGGGAAGGAGTTCCAACTAAAGATGGCAACATCAAAGAAAAAGGAGTAGACGCTTTACTTGTTGCGGATCTTGTTTACCATGCAGCAGTAAAAAATTACGATTATGCACTGCTCGTGAGTACCGATACCGATTTTGTTCAAGCATTAAGCCGGGTAGAAGACTTTGGTTGCAGAACTGGTGTACTGAGTATATGCAGCAATATACCTGACAGATTGTGTAATGCCTCTGATGATAACCGAACACTCACTAAAGACAAGTTAATTAATAATGAATGGGCAACAATCAGGAATTAAAAACTATTATTATCCAACCAAAATAAATGCAGTCCACTTCACTCAAACGGCTACAGCTAATTAATCCCTCGTACCCCCGCGTTATAAGCTATTTATATACGGTATATACCAGGGTGTAGAAACGATGCGAGTGGAACGCGAATCAATTAACTTTAAACTCCCCAAACCCTTAGCTGATGCGCTTCGGGACGCTGCAAAGGAACGCAACACCACGGCGACGGATTTAGTAATTCGAGGACTGCACCACATTTTAGGCAGCGTAGAAGGTGTAGAAGTAAGTACAGAAATCCGGTTGCAGCAAGTAGAAGAAGATTTATATTACCTAGCTCACAGCATCAACGGGCATAGTAAAACACCTCAAACTGACAGCGCTCCTTCCAGTTCCGTCACAGAATCAAGAGTAACCAAAATTGAAGAAAAACTAGAAACCATCAACAACCGGGTAGCACAGTTAGAAGGAGCGTTAATCGCCATTCAGCGTAATGGGGGCGTATCAAATAATGGAAGACGATACAAAAATTCGGGCAATCCCTACAACCAAAGCGGACGACCACCTCAAATAGAAGCCCTCGACGAACAAAAATTAGCGCTGCGACTTAACGTCAACATTCCGACGCTGCAAGAAAAACGCGCAACCCTTTCAACAAGCGAGTTTGAGGAGTGGAGTAAGAATCGCGATCGCGCTAAATATACGTGGCGATTTAGCGAAAAAGATAAGCTTTACCACCCGGCTAAATAGTTGTAGGTTCGTGTGTGAAATTTTTTGAACAAAGTGATAACTCAGGGGCGAAGAGCATCATCCAATGGTTTATTATTTCTGCATAGGTTATTTGTGGAAAGCAATAATTTATGACAGTAACACAAGAAGAAATCCTGAATTTACGGGCATTGAACTTAACACCCAAACAAATAGCTCGAAAACTAGGTGTCAAAGTATCAGAAGTTAGTTCAGTAATTCAAAATCAAGCACAGCAAACCAAATTAGATAGATTAGCAAAGGGAGAATTAGACCCCGTATATCAGTGTTTAGCAAGTGAGAA
>JBCCLY010000484.1:0-3969 GCA_039026655.1 Cyanobacteria bacterium P01_C01_bin.38
TGATATTCCAATTTCTGTGGATACCACAAGAGCAAGTGTAGCTAAAGCTGCTGTTGATGCTGGTGCGGATATAGTTAACGATATTTCTGGCGGCACTTTTGACTCGTCTATGTTTTCTACGGTTGCGAGTTTAAATGTGCCTATTGTATTAATGCATATCCGAGGAACTCCTCAGACAATGCAGCAAATGACCGATTATCAAGATGTAATTGAAGAAATATTTAATTTTTTATTACAACAAATAACCGTAGCAACAACTGCGGGAATTAAAAGAGAAAAAATTATTATTGACCCCGGTATTGGCTTTGCTAAAAATTTAGAACAAAACTTAGAAATTTTTCGCCGCTTAAAAGAATTGAAAAAGCTCAATTGTCCGATTTTAGTTGGTGCATCTCGCAAAAGCTTTATCGGGCGTATTTTGAACCAGCCAGACCCCAAAGCACGGGTTTGGGGAACTGCTGCGGCTTGTTGTGCTGCTATTTTGAATGGCGCTGATATTCTTAGAGTTCACGATGTCGAACAAATGCGGGATGTTTCAATGGTTGCTGATGCTATTGTTGGGACATCAAAATAATTAAAACAAGGATAATGGGAAAATTGGCAAAATCAAGCTAATTTACCAACTTTCCACAAGAATTTACCTGATTTCAACGCTTGACCTTCAAATGCTAATTTTTTAGGCTTTATGATTCAGAACCATTGCCATTACCGTTTTTAGGTCTTCTTGCAGTATCTTCAGCTACTGTTTCAGCGCTTATTTGCTCGATAATCTCATTTTGACTGGAACCGGGGTCTACAAAAATCACTTTGGAATTAGGGCTTTCACCTAATTTGTAACTAGCGTTGATGTAATCTTGAGCTACCAGATAGCGTAGAATTTCCTTGTTTTCAGGAGTGCTACGCAAAGCTTCGGAAAGAATCTGCATACTAGTGCTAGTACCTTCAGCTTTCTTGATTGCAGCTTGCCGCTCACCTTCAGCTTCTAAAATTGCAGCACGGCTTTTAATTTCGGCAGCCCGTTGATCTTCCATTGACAACCGCACGCTTTCGGGGGGTGTAATTGATTGAATATCTACCCTTTGAATTTCAACACCCCAATCTGCGGTTGTTTCATTCAATCGATCCAACAGTTCTTTATCCATATCGACTCTAGAGACATTGGTTTCCTCCAAAGTATTTTGAGCGATAATTTCCCGTAAAGAAGTTGTAGTAATTTGATTTAAACCTTGGGCTAAATCATCGATTTGGTAAAAGCTTTTTTCCATATCTTTGATACGCCAATACACAACTCCATCAATTTCTAGGTAGATATTGTCTTTAGTAATAACGTTTTGGGGTTTAATATCCAATATCTGTTCCCGCGTAGTATCTTCCATCACAACCTGGTCGATAAGGGGAACGATAAAGTTTAGTCCGGGTCGTAATTTACGATGATACTGGCCCAAGCGCTCTACTAAAGCTTCGTTACCTTGATTAATAATCTTTGCCGACCCTAATGAATAACCTATAAGCACTAAAGCTATAGCAATAATTGGCTCCATTTATGCTCCTTGTACAGCAATAGGGAAATTTACTTTAACCTTCGTGGTATCGATTTAAAAAGCGATACTACCTCTTTCTACTTTTAGTTTAATTAAAAAAGCAACGTGTAATTTTATTATCACGATGCGGCGACTTCAGACAAGATATTATCTGTACCAGCCCACATGATACAGGCATCTTGTTTTAAATAACACGCTTATTAAAGCATTATTTTCGCAACAGCGAACAGCGAGGAGTTAGGAGTTAGGAGTTAGGAGTTAGGAGTTAGATATGTAGTGGGAACTTCTCGCTCCCTGCTGACAATAAAGATAAATTTAAATTTTCTTTATCTATCTCCCAATCCCCAATCCCCAATCCCCAATCCCCAATTACCTATTAGTTAATTTCAACCAAGGTTGAATACTTGCTGGTAATGAGGAGTTTAAACGCAATTTAATTTGTGGTGTGGAGAAGGATTGGGCGTAAGCGGAAGTTAAATATAATTGATATTGTTTTGCTTCGGGTGCAAGTTGTTTGACGAATGCTACGCTGACACCTTGAAGTAATTCCCGTAAAGGTTTGGCTTCTATTCCCTGTCGCTCTTTAATTATTGTTGTGGCTGAATTCACAGGCAAATTATAGTCACTTATACTTAAGTGCGTTCCACCAATTGCTGTTAACAAATACTTTTGCCCACTTAAGCGATCGAAAGGCTGTATCTGATGTGTCAGGGCTGGTGTCAGTGAATCGTCTGTTCCACTAAGTATCAAAACTGGTTTGTTGATTTTGCTTAAGCCTTTGTCACCGAAGAGTTTACCAACCATCGGATTTAAGGCGATCGCACTTTTGACTCGCGGATCTTGAAGTTGTAATCTTTTTTCTGATAACGAAGCTGCTCCACATTGCAACCAGTCAGCAGGTGCAGAAGATATATTTAAAGATTTGTTACAAAAGTTCCGCAGTTGCTCGATGTTGACTTCTCCTCCTGCTATAGCTAAAGCGGTATAACCTCCTAAAGAATGTCCGATAACGCTTACTTGTTGAGTATTTAGTTTTCCTTGCAGTCTTCCCGGTTGGCTGTTTAGTTTTGCTAATTCATTCAATGAAAAGCTAATATCTTTGGGTCGATCGATAAATTCTTGAGGACTAATTAAATTTTTTAAATCCGATGCACTTGCAGCTCGATTAATTGCGCTGACGTTGCTACCTGGATGTTCGATTGCTACAACGCTAATACCGTGGGAAGCTAAATGATTGGCTAAATAGCTTAAACTCCTACGACTTGCACCAAAACCGTGAGAAATAACTACTAATGGCTGTTGCGCTTGTTCTAGCTGACTTGAATAAATATCTATTGGAATAGTGCGATTGCGGTTTCGATCTTGTAGTGTAATTGTTTGCTTTTCTACTGCTAAATTTCCAATAGTAGCTGGGTTAAAGGTTCTAAAATTTCGTGATAAATCTGTTTGGTTGTTTACATATAATTCTCTGGCAAGTAAAGAACCAAAGGCTTTACTTTGCAAGCGTTCGGGGTTGAATCTTACTGCTAAACTAATGGCTTTTGTCGCATCGACAGTAATATTTTCTTGAGGATATGCCTGTAAAAAACCCACTATACTCAAACCATCAACTTGTCTTAGTGCCAAGCTAATTGCACCTTGAATGCTTTCAATGCTCGAACCTGGTAAAGCTGTTTTTAATGAAGTGATGAATTGCTTACCGAAGGGATTTTTTTGTAATTCGTCTGTAAAATTATCTGCCGCTTGGGGATCTATCTCTAAACGTTTTTGTAATATACTTCGCGTTTCTTTTGGTAGTACCGGTGCTAAGGCTTGTAGCGATAATGGTAATTTTCCAGTATTAGCAAACTCTTCTAAATCTGCTATTTTGACTGACTGTTCGTAAGGACCAAAGCGAATAGTAATTGTTTGAGCAGCAGAAGCGGAAGGTATATTCAGTGAGGTGCAGCAAGCAAAAGTTAAGCCGCACAATAAACTTTTAACACCTAATTTCCTTTGAAGAAATCCTCTTTCGGCTTTGAATAACATATTGCTTTTGGTTAGTATTTTTACGCTCGTTAAATAAATTATGATTGCTTAAAAAAATCTGTTCAATGTAAAAAATTTATTTTAAATATTGTTGTTTAAAACTAACAGGACTTACTCAAGCCCCCCTTTTTAAGGGGGGTTGGGGGGATCAAGAATGTCTGGAACACTATATTTTCCGTTAATTTTGCGTAAGTCCTAACTAATTTAAACCTAATTTAAAAGTGATTATTTATCGCCTTACCATTGTGCTATAAATGCACAACAGCAACCGCCATTATGAACAGGACAGTTTTACCGAAGAAAAATCTATACCTAAATTTGGCTCCCCTACAAACGAAGAAAGAAAGTCTAGTAAAGTTCCTTAAATTTATATAATTTTTTGCAGTAATAATAAGAACCA
>JBCCLY010000485.1:0-3968 GCA_039026655.1 Cyanobacteria bacterium P01_C01_bin.38
ATACCTTTGATTTCTAAAGCAAGCTGAACGTTTTCTACTGCATTTAAAGCGCCAAAAAGGTTAAAACCTTGAAAAATAAAACCAATATTATCTCTTCTAAACCGAGATAACTGCTTGCGAGACATTCGCGTAATTTCTTTCCCTAAAAGATTTATGCTACCAGAAGTAGGAGTCAAAATCCCTGCCAGAATTGATAGTAACGTAGTTTTTCCGGAACCAGAATGTCCCATCAATAATTGAATAGTACCCCTGGGAATATCTAAGTCAATCCCTTTGAGTGCTACATAACGCTGCTTACCAGATTGATATACCATTTCTACTCCTCTGGTAGAAATAGCAGAAGTTTTCAATGTACTTGCATCAATAGACTTTGAGTCATTCCAACTGTCGATTCTGGAAGTCACTATACATCGATTTTGAGAAATAGTCATTTATTTGGGGAGAGAATATTGATTTTCAAGCTTTGTGCAGGAAGAAGCGTAAATTTACCTATAGCTCTTCAGTTTTAAAATAAATAGTTAACATAATTAACTCGGAAGATAGATAACTCAAGTTTTCAAACGAACTATGCTTTGAATACGATTGCTGGGTCTACTTTACTGACTTTTTGAATTGCAAATAAAGCAGAACCAACACACATAAAAACGGTTATGCCAAATACTCCCACGGCAGTTAATGGAGTAATTAAGATAACAATTCCTTGAGTTGCCATAGTCCAAGCACCAAGTCCCCAACAGAGCAACATTCCTGGTATGTAGCCAAGAATCGCCATCCACAGAGCTTGCTCAATAATTACACCGTATATCACCTTATTTGACGCTCCCATAGCTTTGAGTGTTCCAAATTCTTTTAAATGGTCGGCTACTGCTGAGTATAATATCTGACCAACAATTACTATCCCTACAACTACCCCAACTCCAGCACCTAAGCCTAAAATAAATCCGATGCCCGTAGATTGCTGCCAATAAACGCGTATTTTTTGAGACATTTCTTTGGTTGTATACGCTTTGGTTTCTGGGAAGGTGGCTTCTAGACGTTTTTTAAGCTGTCGGATATTTTGACCCCGCTCTGCTTGAATTAACACGTAAGATATTGGTGTATTTAAGCTGAGTTTGGGTGGTGGTTCGCTAGCTGATTGGTTTTTCTTAGCGTCGGCATCTTTTTGATAAACGTTGCGACATTGAAGTTCTTCTCCAACCCAGGTACAGTTTACGTTGGTGGTAACGCTGGCATTAGCGTAGGCATTGGCAGTTTCTAAGGAAGTAAATATGAAAGAGCTTGAAACAACTGATTGAGTATTTTGGGTTAAGCCAACTACTTGTACTGGCAACGAGCCAATTTGAGCGCCATCTCCAATTTTGTTGATTTTGAGAGACTTTAAATTGCTTTGATCGACGATTGCGGTATAAGGGTTTCTCAGAGACTTTACATTTCCTTTTGTCAAGTCTCCGGGAACAAATAACCTTCCATTGGGTGGGAATCCGTATACTTTAACTACATTTAATTTACCGTTGGGTACATTCCATCTAGCTGAGCCTTGAAGCAAAGCTTCGGCTCGCCTTACACCTTCAACTTTTTTAGCTCTGACGGCATAATCGAATATAAGCGGTTGCGTAAGTTCAAGCTGCACCATCTTGTCAGATGCTAACCAGATATCGGCTCGGGAATTTTCTACTAAAGTTGTAGTAGAGCGAATTACGCCGTTAAATACCCCAGTTTGAATAGTCACTAAGCTGACAGCAAACATGATTCCCGCTTGAGCTACTAAAAAGCGCGGAATGTCTTCAAACAGGTTTTTACGAGCAATAGAAACCATTGATTACAAAATCACTAAGATAGTTTACTTGTGGAAGGCAAGTTACCTTCATCTATTAACTGACGCAATAGCAGGAACAAATCGTTCCTTTTTATTATTAGGGGTAAGAGTTTAGGTTTATGGAAGAAAATGCAAACTGAAGCAATCTCTTTCAATTCACAATCAAACTATTGTCGTCATCGGTGTTAATGTATAATACATATGTTCTTGATATTAAATTGAGTTTTCTAAAAGGTATGTAAGGGTGTTATATAAAGACTAAATAGCTTTAAATAGGTGCTATAGTAAGGATTTTAAGATCGAGATGGCAAATAATCATAGGGAAAGAGTAAATTGATTACCCGTTAAAACCAACTAGAAAAATGGAACTATTGTTAATTTTTATCTGTCAAAAAATCAAAATTCTCTATCTGCAAATAAATTTGAATTAGAATAAGCAGATTTAAAATTATCCCGACCTATTCTATTTAGAACAGAACAATTTAAATATGCCCTCCGGGCACGCTGCGCTAACGTGAATATCATATCCAAAATGAACAAAAGCATAATACTTCTGGATTTATTATGTTGATTTTAAGCTTAAAGTTTAACAATCTAAACTATGGAACCTTTTAAAACAGATAAAGTCTACCAGATAAAATATTCCATCCTACAAGCTCGATGTCAATCTCAAATCCCTACATTAATTTGATTGACTATCTAGATAAATTCCCAAACCAGATATGAAACTATGCCATGACTGAAGCCAATTTATATTCATACAGATGTAAATTATTGATTGATACTCACAGCATAATAAATTCTTTTTGTGTAAGTGACTTCTCTCGACAGACTGGAGTGTGAGTAGTAATATTTTTCTCACTCCTTATCTAATGTCGTAGTATTCCCTTAACTTTAATTAGTTTTAAATACTTTTGTAAAGTCGCTTCAACGATTGTTCATGTTTCCTTAATAATTCGTGTGAGGATTAAATGCTAAATTTCGCTCTAACTGTATTAACTAGTGCCGCAAGACTGTCTAAAGCTAATTTTGTCCGTAAAACTCGTAAAACGGCAATTTGTCAAGAGCAATTTTTGTTTTCTCTACTCAAAACTCATCAAGCAACTCAATTTGGCAGAGATTGCGATTTTGAAGAGATAAAAACTATAGAGCAGTTTAAACAAAAAATTCCTATTCTCACTTATAGCGGTTACGAAAAATACGTTGAGCGCATCGCAAAAGGGGAGCAAAATATTCTCACATCAGATCCAGTCGTTTACTTTAATCAAAGTAGCGGCTCGACAGGTAAACAAAAACTTATCCCGGTAACAAAAAGAGTGCGTAAAGTTCGCTCTAGGGTTACTCAACAATCGTTGGGATTTATGGTAGATGCTGCAATCAAACGAGGTTTACCAATTGGTAAAATGCTGCTGACTACTTCCATACAAATTCGCGATCGCACTAGTGGAGGTATCGCTTATGGCACTTCGAGCGTAGGGGATTTACGCAACATGGATTTTCTCTACAGACAAGTATTTGTTCATCCTTATGATGCTTTGAAGCCAGCGGATAGTTTAGCTCGTAATTATGTTTGCTTGTTATTTGCGTTGAGAAATCCCCAAATGCGAGTGATTGGGGCAAATTTTCCGATCCTAGCGCTACAGTTAGCTGACTATTTAGAGCGTTACGCAGAAGATTTAATTCAAGATTTGGAAACTGGAAAAATAGCTTCTTGGTTAAAAATTGAGCCGGAAGTGCGTCAAGCTTTGGAAAAGCAGTGGAGTGCAGCACCTCAGAGAGCATCAGAATTACGCTCAATTGTCAAGTGTGAAGGAACACTCACACCTATAATGGCTTGGAAGAATCTTTCATGGATAATTACCGCTCGCGGTGGCACTTCCGATTTCTATTTTGAAAGGTTCCATCAATATTTTGGCGATACTCCGATTTTTGGAGGAATTTACGCAGCTTCGGAAGCAACTTTTGGTATTTACGAAGACTTTAATAGCGATGGTACTATTTTAGCGATCGACAGCGGCTTCTTTGAATTTATTCCCTCGGAAGAATGGGAAAAAGAACAGCCAGAAACTGTTTTAGCTCATCAAGTTGAAGTTGGAAAATGCTATCGGATTGTAGTTACTAATTACAGCGGTTTATATCGTTATGATATTGG
>JBCCLY010000486.1:0-3967 GCA_039026655.1 Cyanobacteria bacterium P01_C01_bin.38
AGCTTCTCGAATCTCGCAAAAAATAGCAATTAATTCCACTTCAGAATTGCAAAGTAGAAGCAAACGGGATGCCGCGAATCAAACCAACGAATCAACAGAAATCGAAGCCAAACCAGAATGGATCGAAACCAAAGCCGAAATAGTTGGTTATCAAAAGCATCCATTAGAGCAAGTTTTGGCATGGATTGACAACACAATGTTGAAAATCGAAGAAGCAATTGTTAAATTTGCCAAGGCTTTTACGAGAATTTGGCGAAAGTGAAGAGGAGTTGGGAGTTAGGAGTTAGGAGTTAGGAGTGTAGCTTTTGCAAAATATGATGGGTAAAAAGGTTTGTAGTTGGCGATTTATCGCTTCGGAGCGCTAAAGCGCCAACTACGAACCTGTGAATTTTTATGGGGTAAAAAGTTTTTGGTTATTACATCTTTATCTTTTTATGCCACATATTTGGCGCTAAAGCGCAACTACGAACCTAAGTATTATGTTTAATTCCCAACTCCCAACTCCTAACTCCTAACTCCTAACTCTTCCTACCGTTGCTCTACTCCACCAACGACTGGCTTAACTCCTCCTGCATCGTTGCCGGAAAATGGATCGGTTCCTCCACTCCAGTTAAAGTCGCTGATGCGGAAGCTGATACCACCTAGTTCGAGTATGGGGTTGTAACGCAAGCTGATTCCGTAGGTACGGCGGCTGTATTCTAATATATAGTCGGTGCTAGTACGTTCGCTGGTATCTAAGTTAATGGTTGTTTGAAATCCTAAACGAAATGGCCCGTATAGCTGTTGGGTAAAACCGGCGCTTAATACTTGTCTATCGGCGTAGCGGTCGAATAAGAAGGGCGATAATCCGTCATTTGTACCTTGTGAATAACTGACGTTGAAGCCGGTATAGTCTAAAAACTTTTTAGAAAAGTTACCAAATTGCCCTTGCAATCCTACTGTACCTATTAAGGTATTTTGCTCGTCGCCGTTGCTGTAAAAGCTGCCGGTTCCAGTTACGTTACCAAATACTTGTACGTAAGGTACTACTGCATTAGCAGTATACTTTAAGCCTCCTTCCTTTGTTGGTGGTAAAGGTTTTCCCTGCCAAAGGTTGATTGCTCCGCCGATGGTAGCGCTGGCTTGTAAGCGATTTAAAGAAACTCTATCGTTGCTTCTACCTATATCTAATAACTCTGCTCGATCGGTTCTAGCATTGACTCGTTGGGCACCTGCTTGATATCTCAGATTTAAGCCGGTTTTACCTAAAGGGATATTTGGAGAGGTTATTACACCACCTAAACTGCTTTGTACGGTTTGGAAACCAAGACTTCCGTTATAAAGGCGATCGCGATAGCTGTATTCAAATGCGGCTTGATATGGATTGAGAGGATTGCCGAGTAAATAGTTGTATCGCACGCTCGCACGCAGGTTGTCTTCTGCGTCAGTGAGATCGAGACTTGTTAAAGTTGTTTTTGCTCGAATTTGAGAACGTGGAGATAAAGTTGCATTTAAACTTGACTTTAAACCGAAGAGTGCTGGAATACCTTCATTATTATTTTGTACGGCTTGTTGAGCAAAAAATTGTGGCGTAACTTTCCAGCTTAACTGTGGTGTATTTAATACATTAAAAGAACGTTCTAAGTATAAACCACCGCGTTCGTCACCATCAAAACCGATAGAAACTGGAGCGGGAGTAGCATCGCGTTCGCTGCGATCGATTGTCCTTGTATAACTTCCTATACCTAAAGTTAAACCGCGATCGAATACTAAACGGGGTTTTCTTAATCGGAGTTTATCTCTTAAAGGAGAAATTCGTTCTAAAGTAACTGAGTTTGCACGTAACTCTAATTCTGGAGGAGAAAAAGGATCGTTGGTAATGCGAACATCTTTTGCTTCCCATCCTCCAGGATTAAAATCTACTCTTGCGGCTTCAAAACGCAAGCGATTTACTACACCACCTTGTTTTGCTCCCGGTAAGTTGCGAGCGCCTCTACCACCGAAACGAAACCCAACTCCTCCAGGGCTAGCAACACCAGTTAAAGGTTGGCTTTGTCTAATTCTATCGCTAGGAGGACGACGGGGAACTCCACCTGCTGCTACAGGGGCAGAGTCAAAAGATAAATCCTGTGATGCCTGAGCTACATTAACCTCACCACTTCCACCTTCTAAATCCCCAGTATCTTGAATAAAGTTATATGTAAATCGGTTTCCTCTTAAAACTTGCTCTCCTCTGGTGACTGCAACATTTCCTTCACCAACAGCAATTAAGTTATCTATATTTACTTGTAAAGTATCGGCATCTACTACAGATCCATCAAATCTGACTATTACATTACCTTCAGCGGTGACAACTCGGCGACTTTCATCATAAATCTGCCTATCGGCAACAATTTCAATTACTCTTCTTGTCTGAGTTGGCGCTTGTGAGGGTTGTGGCTGCTGAATTGGCTGCGGTACGGGTATAGTTTGTTGTTGAGGAGTTCGTCGTGGAGTTTGTGGTGGAATTTGCGTAGGAATTTGTTCTGGAGCTTGTGCCTGAGAACGAGATTTAAATTCGATTGTCGCGGGAGCTTTCTTAGAATTTGAATTTTGAGAATAAAATTCTATTTTTGTCGGTTTTTGCGTTTCCTCGGCAGCTTTTTTCTTTCTTGCTAGCTGCACGGATGTTTTAGCTGAATTGTTCGTAACATTCTCAGTAGCGGCTTCTACTTTGTTTTGAGTAAAGCTCGCGGCTTCAAAATGCTTAACTTCGGATGATACTTGTTTATCCTTTAATGGATAACTAACATTAAATTCCTTTGCAGCGCTAACAGGAGAAAATTCCTGCCGAAGAATAGTTTCCGGTTCGTTAGTTTTCGATAAACTTCGGTTTTGACTTAAAAAAGATTTTGACGGAGAAAAATGTTCGCTCCGTTTAAGACTTGTTTGGGCTGTAGGAAATGATTGGGTAACAGTACTTTTTAATGTACTAGAATTATCCGTAGAGACATCTGCTACGGTAACAGAATCAATAACAATCGGTGATTCAGGCGGGGGCGCAACTGGATGAAGCATACTTACACACTATATAAGCCAACAAACAGTCTTTAAAGCAAGCTAAAGAACAGTTATAAGTAAATTAGAAGCATACAACCATAAGATAGTTTATAGCTTCCAACTTTAGCCTTCTACTTAACTTGCGAGCAGATTCCGCCCAAAAAAAGACACGTTCCCGAAAAGTTATCAGTTACTTGTTACCCTTCGGACGTGCCCTTAGACTCAAAAATATCCACTGCCTTATGCAGCGATAATGGACGTTAATCGACTATAAATTACTCAAAATCACTACGTCCAGGATTACGAGATGGATCGTTAGACAAGAATCCAAAGATAAATATAGCTAAAAACAACCCAACAACAATATAAACAGCGATTTTTAAAGTCAACATAGCAATTTCTCCAGAGGGTTAATCGAAAAAGTTATTTTTAGTATCTGCTTTTGCAGAAAAGTTAACTTCTTTATATTACCCAAAATAGCTACATTTTTGGAGGATATAAAAGATAGATACTCGAATTTTATCGGCTTGCCGTAGAAGGGTTGTTTCCTCGACGCTCACTTCTATCAATATGTTTCAAACAGTTAGGGGTTGGGCATTGGGCATTGGGGATTGGGCATGGGGCATTGGGCATTGGGGATTGGGGATTGGGCATTGGGGATTGGGCATTGGGCATTGGGGATTGGGCATTGGGGATTAGCTCCCATATATTCTGTGCATAAAACGGTAAGGGAGCAAGATGCTCCCACTACAAATGATAAATTTTAACGGGTTCGTTTTCGACCTAACGTAGGGAGACGTTATGTATAACGTCTCTACAACCCGTCAGAATAAATTTTGTTAGCTAGGTTGAAAGATTGATTCGTAGGTTGGGTTGAACGAAGTGTAAGCGGAGCTTTCTCGTAGAGTAACCCAACCTACAAAAACTCCTAACTCCTAACTCCTAACTC
>JBCCLY010000487.1:0-3944 GCA_039026655.1 Cyanobacteria bacterium P01_C01_bin.38
ACGCGGTGAATTTCGGCAATTGTTTCAAACTTCGAGTTTAGCGGTACCGAAATCATATAGTGTAATTGATGAAATTGTTGATGCGGTTAAAGAATTATCAAAAAATCGGATTGGAGCTTTGGTGATTATAGAAACCACTGGGCCAATTGACGAGCGTGATTTTTCTGTGCCGGGAGTCAAGCTGAATGCTGAAGTTTCTAAGGAGCTGCTGCAAACAATTTTTCAGCCAAAAACTCTTTTGCATGATGGTGCTACGTTGATACGTGGTTCTCGGATTGTATCGAGTGGTATAATTTTACCGCTTTCGGGACGTACTGCCTCTCGCCAGTTGGGAACCCGCCATCGAGCGGCGATGGGAATTACCGAGCGTGTCGAAAATTGTATTTGTGTAGTTGTATCGGAAGAAACAGGTTCTATTTCTCTTGCAGAAAGGGGAACTTTAAATAGGCCGTTAACAATTACAAAATTGAGAGATTCCTTAGAAACTCTATTTTCTCCGACAGTGGATCGGGAAGCCCTATCCCCCGGTTTATTTAGTTTGGGTCGTCAAATTCGTAGTAAGTTCACCGCATTAATTTCACGTTTACTCGGTTTACCATCGACCGCTTCTCGGGATAAAAAATGACAGCACAATCAACAAATCTAGAATATTTGCCAAGCGATTTAAAAAAGGAATTATTACCCAAGCACGTTGCGGTAATTATGGATGGCAATGGTCGATGGGCTAAACGTAGGGGTTTGCCCAGAATTATGGGACACAAGCACGGAGTTGATATTCTCAAGGATTTGCTCCGCTGCTGCAAAGATTGGGGAATTAAAGCGCTGACTGCTTATGCTTTTTCTACCGAAAACTGGGGTAGACCGCAAGAAGAAGTTGAATTTTTAATGACTTTGTTCCAGCGTGTATTGCGGCAAGAGTTGCGAGAGATGTTAAAAGAGAACGTCAGAATTGGTTTTGTAGGCAATTTAAAAGCTTTGCCAAGTGCCTTACAAGCAGAAATCAGCCGTTCGATGGAAGAAACCAAAGACAATCGCGGAATTGATTTCAATGTCGCCACCAACTATGGAGGTAGACAAGAAATTCTTCAAGCTTGTCGGGCGATCGCCGAGAAAGTAGATAAAGGATTGCTCCAACCTCATCAAATAGATGAAGCGACATTTGAACATCATCTTTATACCGCTCAAAACTCCGATCCAGATTTAATTATTCGTACCAGCGGAGAAATGCGCTTAAGTAATTTTCTCTTATGGCAAGCAGCTTATTCAGAAATATATTTTACCGATACATTATGGCCCGATTTTGACCGCAGCGAATTCCGCAAAGCATTATCCGCCTATCAAAAAAGAGAAAGAAGGTTTGGGAAAGTGTAAGAATTGGGAATTGGGCATTGGGGATGGGGCATTGGTAATTGGTAATTGGTAGTTGGTAGTTGGTAATTGCTTTCTACCCCCTCTACCTCCTCTCCCTCTCCTATGGCCCGCTGAAAATCGCTTCTTCTACATCTTGGCGACTTAGGGAATATTTAAACGAGCGCTGGATGTCTTCTTGTTCTTCTCCTGCATTTAGATATCGCACGATGATTTCTTCGACATCAAGCCAAATTTCCGCTTCCCAAGCAGGTTTCTGTATGCGCCACAAATGTAATAGTTTTGAATCTTGCTGACAGCCTCTATTTTCTAGCCATTGCTCAATTTGTGGAAGTGGATGATTATATAGTGGTGTTTCTGAATTTAACAAATACATAATAGGGTTAGTTGTTAGTTGTTAGTTGCTAAGAGTTAGGAGTTAGGAGTTAGGAGTTAGGAGTTATTAGTTTTTTTCTTCCCCCTCTTCCCCCTCTTCCCCCTCTTCCCTATTCCCTCTTCCCTATTCCCCAACTCTTAATATTTTAATTATTAAATTTACTTACGATATTTGCTTGTTCTGAATTAATTACTTGCTGCTGTATTATAATACTTGACTGGTCTATGGTTGTTTGAAAAGCTGTATCACCTCTGGTTAAACCTACGGCTATTACTAGCAGCAAACATCCTATAAAAGTTAATCCTAAAATAAATAAAGCAAAAATTTCTCCAGGTGAGAGGGGGCGATCGGTAGGATCGAGGTAAGCTGATTTGGATGAATAACGACTGCGAGAAACTGGTTGGTTTAAGTCGGAGGGTGGTTGAATGACTCCAAACCGAGAATAACCGATACTCAAGTCGTAAGTTAAACGTTTTTGCGGATTGCTTAGGGTTGCGTAAGCTTCGTTAAGTTTTTGAAATTTAACAATAGCAATTCCTGTAGGTAAATCCGTAGTATCGGGATGATAGCGTTTGCTAAGCTCTCGGTAAGCACGACGGATTTCGATTACCGAAGCTGCTGGATGCACACCTAGTAAGGAATAGTAGGTTGCTTCCCCTCGGCTTAGTTTTGTCCCATTTTGATTCACGGCTGTATTCATTACCTTGCAAACAGTTTTTCCTCATATTTTAAAACTATCTTTTTGCAGCAAGGTGTGAAAATGTTACTTTCATCAATATTTGAATATTTGTAAATTTAAGCTGATATGCTGTATTAGTTTGCCATAAGGCTATAGAGCTATTTATTGAGAAATTATCTCAACAAATCTTTACGAGGTTTAAAAGTTTCAATCTCTCGTAACTTTTCGTAAAGTTCGCGTTCTTCAGAACTGATATTTTTAGGAGCGGGAGTAATTATTTGAATTTCTACAAGTTGGTTTCCCCGTTTGCCTTTTTCGTTGGGATAACCTTTACCTTCTAAACGCAATCTTTGTCCGGATCTAACTCCTGGGGGAATAGTCATTTTTACTAATCCATCTAAAGTAGGTGCTTCTACTTGTCCTCCTAAAACTGCTTCGCAGGGAGTAATGGGCACTTGGCAGAAGATATCGGTGCCGTCAACTTTAAAAATATGATGTTGCTGTACGGTAATTTTGAGGTACAAATCGCCGCCACTAATGCCTTGGTTTCGCAATCGAATAGTTTGCCCCGTTACCATTCCTGGGGGCATATTAACTTCTAAAGAACGTCCGTCTTCAAGACGAATTCTTTCTAAGCCACCTTGATAAGCTTTCTCTAAAGGTAAAGTTAATCTTGCTTCTATATCTCGCCGATTTGGACGGGCACCTGGAGTATAAGAAACTTTTGTTCTAGGAGTGCGAAATGGATCGGTTTTTGTAGCATTAGTTGAACTACTAGCGGTTTTATTTCCTTTGTTTTTTACGCCAAATACTTGATCTATAAACGTATCAAAATTATCGTATTTACCGGGATTAACATCAGTATTACGACTACCGTTTCCTTGATTCGGGGCTTTGCGTGAAGATTTTGAACCACCAAAGCCGTTTTGCTTCCAAAATACGCTGAACTGGTCGTACTGAGAGCGTTTACTGGGGTCACTTAAGACTTCGTAAGCTTCATTTACATCTTTAAATTTTTCTTCTGCGGCTTTATTCCCAGGATTTAAATCTGGATGATATTGCCGAGCTAATCGACGATAACTTTTTTTAATTTCATCATTAGAAGCATCTTTCGATACTGCTAAAATCTCGTAGTAATCGCGAAAATTCTGCAAGTTCTGCATAGTAAGTTTATAAGAGGGAATGGGGAATGGGGAATGGGGAATAGGGAATAGTTAATATTAATAAGTTATTTTTATTGTATTTTTATTTTCTATTTTCCTCATAGAGTAGGTTTTTTAGGCTTTTAATTAGAAGCGAGTAGCATATGGGTATTATCGATTGACAATTGTTATTTGACTACAATATGTATGCAGTTTTTCGATAAATAAAAATAAAACGTTTTTGAAGACTTAGGAAAAAGCGTTTGTATGTCTAATTTTTACTCTTGCCTAACATTAAAAGCCGGATTGTTTCATCAGTATATTGTTAAATAACTAAGAGCGGAGTTAACCGCCCGTATATTAGCCTATATTTGCCGAT
>JBCCLY010000488.1:0-3937 GCA_039026655.1 Cyanobacteria bacterium P01_C01_bin.38
TCCGAAAAGCACGACCATATTCTAAGGCTTCCAAAAACGCTTCTTCATCAGAAACCGAGCCAATCAATTGTTCTAAGCAGTTTTCTGAAGATTTGCCTTCAATCTTACTTTCAAGAGCGAAAACTGCTTTCTCAAGGGTTAATAAACGACGCTCTAAAACACTTTCGTCATATACGTTTTACTGAAGCCGAAATAATTCAACCAATTGAGCATACTCTTTGTGTCACTTGGGGAATGACTGAATTCTGGGTAGATAGTCAGGGAAATGATAGACAAGGATTTCCGAAAAAAGATTCTTGTTAAACATCAAGTTCGTTGTTATGTCCATTTAACCTACTACCCAACAATCACGGAAAAATATATCTTTAGCCGTATATCACCTGATACACCTGTTCTAAACCAAAGATAGAGCTATTTGTATTAGTGAAGCTTTTAAAATTGATTTAGTTAACTGATATATAAATCAAAGAATACGGAGAAAACTATCTATGCAACCTTGGATGCTATGGTTAGGAGCTTTTTTATCTCTTGTTGGGTTATGGGTAGTAGCCAATCTTGCCTATTAATCAAAGATTTGTTTTGAGTATGCGAACAAATTAAGATGTTGGGTTACGACACGATTAAAAAGATCCTCGTTACAATTCAAATTAATTGTCGTGTCTAACCCAACCTACTTGCTTATCAAGTTATATTAAGTCCCGAAGAATCAAAATGATATAAAAACCGCAGAGAGCGCAGAGGAAGAGGAAGAGAGAAGAAGTTTAAATAATTCCTGCAATTTAAGATGTTGGGTTACGACACGATTAAAAAGATTGTTGTTTAAGTTCAAATTTATCGTCGTGTCTAACCCAACCTACCTTTTTACTGTGGTTTAACAAGTTATGATGTTGGGTTACGACACGATGAAAAAGATCCTCGTCACAATTCAAATCAATTGTCGTGTCTAACCCAACCTACTAACTGACCACTAACCACTAACTACTAACCACTAACCACTAACCACTAACTACTAACTATTTGTTTTTTTTGCTTAGACACTATCTGCAACGGAATCTCTTGATGCTCTTGCGATTCACCCCAGAATTGCTTGAGTTTTGGCCCATTTTTAATTCGGCGATCGCTAAACCAAAAGTTCCACCATTCATGTAGCAATACGCGCTTTCCCATATGGGTAAACCAGCGCATTCCGTGACGAGCAGCGCTATCTGATTGCAGGAATGCTCGCCACAATGCTTTAGGACGAGCTTGCAATATAATTTCAATAAATTTCACCCATATAAAAATTCGCCAGGGTGGCATATTAACTGTCTCTAAAACTTGATGTTTATAATCCCAGAGGCGTTGATCGAGTTGGATAACGCGGCGCTCTGCTGCAATACTGTAGTAACCAGTCCATCGATGCGGCGTGACATACAATGTCATAATTTGATCTGGATCATACAAGAGCAACTGCCGTAAGGAACGCACAAAATCCCAATCGGTGACTTCTGCAAAATCTGTTACCCATGTTGCTAAGGAGAGAATACCGTGTTGTCGCAGCAAACGGATAGCTTCGCGATCGGTTTTCGTGGCACCTCCCTTGCGAATTTTCTTCAACGTAGCTTCGTCAGTATTTTCCATACCCATCAAAAATCTTTCTACACCAGCTTTACGGTAAAGGTGCAGAATATCCGCATCTCGGACAATATCATCAGCACGGGTTGAGCCAATAATAGTTATGTTAATATTCTCGGCGATAATTGCTTCGCACAGTTCGCGCCAGACAGCTTTATTTACGGTGGGATTTTCATCAGCTAAATTAATTAATTCCACACCATGAGTGCGATGCAGCCAAGCTATTTCCTTGGCAAATTTTTGCGGGTTGCGATGTCGCCATCGTGCCCAGAAACCGCGCTGCCCGCAGTAGTTACAAAGATGCGGACACCCACGAGAAAACTGCATTACCACGGCTCGCTTACCACCGTAATAACTATAATTTTTACAATCTATTAATTCCCAACCAACTCGATATTCATCGAGATTTTCAATCATCCGTGCTGGTGGTGTTTCGACTATCTCACCGTTATTTCGGAAAGCAATTCCTTCTACTTGCGTAAGGCGATCGCCTATATCCCCGCTTTCAATTGCAGCTATCAGTTTAGGTAGGGTAGCTTCACCTTCACCGCGAACAATTACATCAATTTGAGGCTCTTGGGTAAGTATGTCGCGGAAATGATAAGTAGGGAATACACCACCATAAATAATATGTATATTAGGTAATTTTGTACGAAAACGGCGAGTCAATTCGACGACGATAGGGTGTGCTGATGTCGAGCCGGAATGACCGATTATCAGCACCTGTGAGTTATACGTAAAAACTTTTTCGACAATTTCATCGTGGGAAAGCGGACCGATTTCACCGTCGAGTAGCGTAACATTATGTCCGGAATCAAGCAGCGAACCACCGACGCATAAAAGTCCTAACGGTGGTAGTTGCTCGCGAGGAATCCGGCTGCCTATTGATGGATGTGGCGGGTTTACAATTAAAATTTTCATAATGCACCATACTTAGCTATAGCTTGAACTATTTTTAACAAGCAAAAGTCTGGTTTATCACATTTGGGAAATTATGTAGAAAAAGGTTACAAAAGTTTGAATCGTGAATATAAAGTAGATAGTAAATAGTAGGTTGGGTTAGGCGCAATTGTAATACTTATTCTCAATACCGGCATCTTTATAGCGCCGTAACCCAACATATTTTTTAAGGAATAAACGAGATGTTGGGTTACGACACGATTAAAAAGATTGTTGTTAAAAATTCAAATTAATCGTCGTGTCAAACCTAACCTACTAGCTACTAGCTATTAAGCAGTTTGCTAATAAGTTAAGATGTTGGGTTACGACATGATTAAAAAAATCTTCGTTATAATTCAAATTAATTGTCATGTCTAACCCAACCTACCAACTACCAACTACCAACTACCAACTACCAACTACTAACCACTAACCACTAACCACTAACAATTTATTCTAATTTCCAAAGAGTACTTGGAGATGAAGATTCCCAAATAGTGCCTTCGCGTTTGTAATCCTGTAAAACAGGTTTTAGTTCAAATTGTTTCTCAAGCTGGGAACGCAATTTCGCTGAAGGTTGCCATAAAAAAACGTTGTTAAAATTATCTGGTATTGTTTTTTCTGTGGATTCAGAAAATAAAAGAAGTTTGACATTAGGTTCTAATCTAAAGTTCAAAGGCATTAAACTAAATATAATGTCGCCGTCGGATATTAAAAGGGGATTTTCTGCTTGATTGATGATACGAGATGAATCAATAATAAAGTCATTCAAACCATTCCACGATTCTGTTTGAGAACTAAGTGTATTGGACAAAACTCCGGCAGAAATTATCGTAACTGTAATAACTTGCCAAACTTTTCTTACTGTAGCATTCAAAGATAAAGAGGTAATCTTATATCCTAGTAAATAGGCAAATGCTAACTGAATACCTAAAACACTAGGAAACAAGTATCGACCTAAAGCCGAGCGACGACCTTCTAATATCAAGTCAGCCGAAACTAATGCTAACGAACATACGCCAGTTAATGTAAAAACAAAAAACCATACTGTTTTTGGAGTTTGCTTATATAAAAGATAGAATGCATATAGTAATAATATAAAAAAGCATATTCCGAAAACCCAGGCAAAGATTTTTTCTGAAATAAAGAGCTTATTCTCAAATTCGTAATGCCAAAAGATAAAAATATCGCATAAGTTTTTTAGCCATACTTCTACTAATCTTAGAAAAGATGCTGGTTTTCCCGTCCAACTTGTCATTTGATTGGCTGTATTAAAATTGGCAATCACTATCAATAGCCAAGGAATAAAACTTATAACTACGAATAATGACGTTAGTAAATAATTAGTTAAAATTTTAGTGTGACGAAAGCTTTTAAATACAAA
>JBCCLY010000489.1:0-3933 GCA_039026655.1 Cyanobacteria bacterium P01_C01_bin.38
GGAGTTTGGTCAAAATTCTTCTATTGCTCCTATTGTAAGATTTATTACTACTATTCTTACGGGCGTACCTTCGATTGTGGTCGGTGTATTCGCTTATGGTGTTTTTATTGCAACAACTAAGCAATTCAGCGGCATTGCTGGCGGCTTTGCTTTGGGTGTAATCATGCTTCCGGTTATTGCTTTGACAACCGAAGAAGTATTAAAACTTGTTCCCAATTCTCTACGTTTAGCATCCGCAGCATTAGGAGGAAACCGCTTCCAAACTACTTTTCGCGTTGTGTTAGCTGCTGGCTTACCGGGGATTACTACAGCTACATTGTTGGCGATCGCTCGTGCTTCTGGTGAAACCGCGCCACTAATTTTTACAGCTTTATTCAGTAATTTTTGGGCATTTCCTAATAAGCCAACAGCTTCGCTACCTGTATTAATTTATCGCTTCTATGAAGACGATAGACCTGAAATATTCCAATTAGTATGGACAGCTTCAATTGTATTGGTCGGTTTAGTCTTCTTATTAAATCTTCTGTCTCGGGTAATTACTAGTCGAAAACAAAAGTAAGGCTTCACCGCGAAAGTTTCTATATATTTTAGTTGCAGTTTATTCGATTAATTATCAAAGTTCCTGCCTTCATGAGTAACTTAATCCCAGCTATTACCGTCAAAAATCTTGCTTTCTACTACGGTACTTTCAAAGCACTTCAAGGAGTGTCTTTAGACATTTACCAAAGGCAAGTTACTGCACTTATTGGTCCTTCCGGTTGCGGTAAGTCAACTTTCATTAAATCTCTCAACCGTATCGGCGAATTAGAAGCTGATGTCAAGATTGATGGAAAAGTAGATTTTTACGGTCAAAATATCTATGCTTCCCGCGTAAACCTCAACAGATTGCGCCGTCAAATTGGCATGGTGTTCCAAAAGCCCAATCTATTTCCCATGAGCATTTACGATAATGTAGCTTATGGTATTAGAATTGCTAGACATTGCCCTAAATCTGAATTAGATGGTATTGTCGAATCTGCAATTCAGGGCGCAGCATTGTGGGATGAAGTCAAGGACAAGTTACACAAATCAGCTTTAGGTTTGTCTGGCGGACAACAACAGCGTTTATGTATTGCTCGTTCTTTGGCAGTTAGACCAAAAGTGTTGCTAATGGATGAACCCTGCTCGGCATTAGATCCTATCGCAACAATGAAAATCGAAGAGTTAATTGATAGCTTGCGCGGCGAATTGACAATTGCAATTGTGACCCACAATATGCAACAAGCGCAACGTGTTGCTGACTTCACTGCATTCTTCAGTACCGATGAAACTCGTGCAGGTCAAATGGTTGAATTTGGTACTACCGACCAGATTTTCAAAAATCCTCTCGATCAACGTACTCGCGATTATGTTTCCGGACGCTTCGGTTAAGGTTTTGATTGCTGCACATACAGCGGATTTCATCTTAATGAGGTACAGAACATATTGTGATAAGGGAGTAGGGAGTAGGGAGTAGAGAGTAGGAGAATGTATCTCACTTAACTGTAAAGTGCTGTATTTTCAGGGTGCAGGCTACGTTTTTAAAGCAAGGGATAGGAAACATTTAAAAGAAATTAATAAATAATTTCAGTTATTAATGCCTGATGTTTTATTTAAATAATCATTTTTTTGAACTAACAATAACTTTAACAAACTACTAGTAGTGCTTTTGATAAAATTTGAAAGTTTCGTTTTCTCCGTAACGTAGGAAGACGTTATGTATAACGTCTCTACAACCAACTACTTGTCTACAATAATAAAGGGTTCGTAGTTGGGACTTTAGTCCTAAATCCGAGCGATAAATCGCTTACTACGAACCTTTTTAAGTTTACCCACAAATAATCGAATCAATAAGCGCCGCTCTTTAGAAATATAGCTTTGAAAGTTTGCAAGAATATTCTTAGATCGAGCAATATTGACCAATTTTCGATGTAGTTCATATCTAATTTAATTACATCTTCAAAGTTGTCAATGTCAGCACGTCCGGAAACCTGCCACAATCCAGTCATACCGGGAAGAACTTCTTGGCGAATAAAGTGCTTAGTTTGAAACTTTTCTACATCGCGCATTGGTAAGGGGCGAGGACCAATTAAACTCATTTCACCAACTAATACGTTGAATAATTGTGGTAATTCATCTAAACTATAGCGGCGTAAATAATGACCAAGCTTGGTTACTCTTGGATCGTTTTTCATTTTGAAAAACACACCATCTTTCATTTCATTTTTATCTTCTAATGAAGCTAAGACTTTTTCCGCATCGGTAATCATTGTGCGGAATTTCCACATTTGAAATTCTTGACGATGCAAACCAAGACGTTTTTGACGGAAAAATATTGGTCCAGGAGAATCTAACTTAATAAGTACGGCAATAGATAAATATACGGGTGAAAGCAGAATAATCAAAAGTAGCGAGAAGCAAATATCAAACAATCGCTTTATCCAAAAATCAACTCCAGCAAATATCGGCGCTGCAATTGTTGGGAAAGGCAATCCTCCGATTAAACTAAACCGAGATGTGGAGAAAGGAAGTCTATTCTCTGTCGGTAAAATATGTACGGTAATACCCGCGTTATAAAAGTGCCAACAAAGGAAAGAGCGATTTTTAATCGAATCCCAGGAAATAAAAACTTCTTCTACATTTTGACTGCGTAAAGATGCAAAAGTTTTTTCTCTATTTTCCCAATCTAAACAGCTAGAGTCGGCAAAACCTCGCACTGTGTAACAATCATCTTTTTCGATAATTTCTACAAGCTGCTGTTTTTGATGTGCATCAGCAATCAGAAACATCGAATGGCACATCATGCCTTTTTGACGAAGAAAGTTAGTAGATAAATCGAATAAGAATCTGACAGTACAAGTACCAGCAATAGATGTAAGCCAATACAGCAGATAAGTAGAGCGATCGATATAGGTAGTTGGCTCGTAAGCATATGCAATCAGTGATAGCAGTATTGACGATAAAGAAACTGCTTTGATAATACTTACATAATTGCGACGATGGCCCCCCGCCTGATACACTCCAATAGTCGCAAGAATGGCAACTTGAACAGCTAAGCTTAACAGCAAGAAAGATGGATTTTTAGTCCATTCAGATTGTAAAGAAGAAGCATTATTTACAGCTAAATTCCAAGCCAGACTTAAAGATATAGCATCAAGGCAAACTAGTAAAGTTACGCGCAGCAATCGGATAAAAATTCCTCGCTGTATTGTTGCGCTTTGTGATGAACGTAAATCTGGCTTGAAGTTATCTATGGTCACATTACTACTATAAAACACGACAATAATCCTTTTGTAGATGAATTGTTAACAATTGGAATACACTTGAGATAGAGAATATAAAGGTTCGTAGTTGGCGCTTTAGCGCTCTGAGAACTTTAGTCCTAACTACGAGCCTCTTAAATTTTGTGAGACAGACTATTAGTAGAACTTTGCTTTTTAATTGCAAGATTCGATGGTGCTTGATTAGAAATACCCATATATTCCTGAATCAATAATTTAGCCACAAACCAAGGCTGAATTAAATAACGCTTCCATAGTCTTTTAGGTTCGCTAAACAGACGATATAACCATTCCAAACCCATTCTTCCCATCCATCTTGGTGGAGTTGGAACTGCACCTGCAACATAGTCAATACAAGCACCACTAGGTAAAATTGCATTAGTCTGAAGCTGTTCGAGATTATCTAGAATCCAATGTTCTTGACGCGGCATACTCATTCCTACCATCAAAATATGAGGTTGAAAAGCATTGATTGCAGCAATAGTATCTATATTCTCCTGACTATCTTTACTTGCATCTATATAACCGTGAGCGCAAGCAATCTTTAAGTTAGGGAATTTTTGGCGTAATATATCTGCTCCTTTCTCTGCTACCCCTGGTTTTGAGCCTAAATAAAATATCCGCCAACCGTTAC